>QIKC01000239.1 GCA_003232855.1 Verrucomicrobiales bacterium | reverse complement strand
TAACCGCTGCGGTCGCCGCCCTGATGGAACGCGTCGGCCTCGACCGCCGCTTCATGAAAAAATACCCGCACGAATTCTCCGGCGGCCAGCGACAGCGCATCGCCATCGCCCGCGCCCTCGCCCCAGAACCAAAACTCATCCTCGCCGACGAGCCCGTATCCGCGCTCGACGTCTCCATCCAATCGCAAATCCTCAACCTGCTGCGTCAGCTAGTTCGCGAACTCCATCTCACCATGATCTTCATCTCCCACGACCTCAGCGTCGTTCACTACATCGCCGACCGCATCGCCGTCATGCACTTCGGAAAAATCGTCGAACTCGGCACCGCCGACCAAGTCATGAACGACCCACAACACGACTACACCAAACAATTGCTATCCGCGATCCCAAAAATTAGTATCCAGAACAAATGAGACTTCCAAAACTCACCCACGCCATCGCCCTTACCATCGCCCTCTCCACTGTGGCGACGGCGAACCCCCTCAAACCACCACCACCCGGTTTCGGCGCCCAGCTCATAGAAATCTATGAAAATTGGTCGAAAGGCATGATCGGGAGCGACCTGCAACTGTGGAGAGAAAACACGGCAACCTACCGACAAATCGGCACGCGCAATCTCATCGTGTCACAGAAAAAACGCTGGCCGGAGTCGCTCTTCAACAACCCGATCACCCCCGCCGACATCTCCGAACTCAGGCTGGCCAAAGTCATGGAAAACGGACCGACCGCGCAGCTCATTTACTACGGCAAAGCCGATTTCGGCGCCGACAAAGAGATCGAGATACCCAACGGCCTACTATTTCTAATGTTCGTCAAAGAAAAGAGCGGATGGAAGTTCAACACCTCCCGCTTCATGAGCCTAGCCGGCGCAGGGGAAGCCGCCGCCGCCGCTGCCGCCGGCGATTTCGCGTTCTTGGACACCCCAGAGTTCCAACCACCCGGCGAGGTGCCACCCCTACCGAAACTCTGCCCGATCCCCCAGATGGTCGGCATTATCGAGATCGTCTCGGTAGGCTACGAAGCGACGGTGCGCGTCGGCGACCACTCCAAACACGTGGTGATCAACAACACGCAGACCGGCCTCATCATCGGCGGCCTGAAACGCGGCAACAACATCATCAACGTCGAGACCCGCCCCCTGTCGATTCCCCCCGACGCCGCAGCAAGGCGCGGAAGACAGGCGCCACTTCGAATTCACCATCTACCGACAATCCCCCCGCCCCAGCGAGCCACCAAAAGACATCTACTCCTCCGGCCCCATCAAGAAATCAGGCAAATTCAAAGTCATCGTCCGCGGAGAAGAGTAGCCCGCGAATGCACGCGAATTAACGCGAATGTTAGAAAGGAAAAGCCGCTATCATTCGGATGGAAACCCACACCGCACCGCGTAAAAAAAGCACCGTTCACTGCCTGCAAAATATTCGCGAACATTCGCGTCCATTCGCGGGCAAAATCCTAAGGATTCGCCAAGGAGCGCACAGCGGCAGCCAGGCCTTGCACCACTTTCGTGAAGCGCTCGAAGTCGATCTTATCCGGCGTGTCGCTCGCCTTGTGATAATGCGGGTAGCGGTAAATCGCGGTATCCGTCGCCATCACCGCTGGGTAGCCACATTGCCAGAACGCCCAGTGATCCGACCAGCCCACCCCGGGCAGCGACTCCGGTAGCGCCGCCTTCTCGGCAGGAAAATCGGAAAACTCGCTGAACCCGGCATACAAGGCCTCGACCAGCTCCGCCGAGCGCTCATTGCCGATAAAGGCGACAAAATTCCCCGTGTCCGGATAGAAGCGCCGCAGTCCCGGGGGAAACCGCTGACTGCCCTTTTCGTCGCTGTAATACCCCAAAGTCTCCAAACTGAGCATCGCCACGATTTTTTCGTCGCGTGCCTGGCACGCCTTCGCATAGACCAAACTGCCCATCGTCGGCGTTTGAAAATGCGGCGGTTCCTCGTTGGCAAAGGCCACAAAGCGCAGCGTGCGCATGTTCTCGGTTCCTACAAAAGTCCTCGCCAGCGCCAGCAGCGCCGCCACGCCAGTGCCGTTGTCGTTCGCCCCCGGACACCCCGCCACGGTGTCATAGTGCGCCCCAATCACGATGATCTCCTCCCGGCGAGCTCCACCCGGGAGCTCCGCGATGATGTTACGGTACGTCGCCTCGCCCGCTTCGAAAGATTGCACCTCCGGACGATACCCCATGTTCTCCTCGCTCAGCTCCGACTGGATCCACTTCGCCGCCACCCGCATCTTCGCCGCATCCGCCGACGGCCGCGGCCCGATGCTCACCGCCAACGTCTCCACCCACCCGCGAAGCGCCGCCTCCGTCACCGGCACGCGCAGCATCTCCGCCTCCCGCCCGCCCTCGCGCAGCTCCGCCTTGGCTCCGCTATGCGTATAAATTAACGACGCCACACCGATCACCACCATACCCAGCGGCACACCGACGATCAGCCCCTGAATAGTCTTCGCCTGATTCATACCCCACCTTAACCCAAATCGACGAGACGATACCGCCGATTTCCCAAGCGCCTCAAAAGCTGCCCCGGACAGGATTCGGGTTCGCATTCGTACGCCGAATCGGTTAGATTGGAGCAATGGAAAAAATCGTTCAGACCTTCACGTCTTTCGATGAAGCGGACCGCGC
>QIKC01000359.1 GCA_003232855.1 Verrucomicrobiales bacterium | reverse complement strand
CGCTTGCAACACGAGCAAAGAGTAACTACGAGTCAAAAAGTGTAACCTATGTGGTCGGTTTATCTGTAACCCATGTTCCCGTCCGTTCCCAGGTAAAGCAGTATGTTGCCATTCGGGTCACCATTCGGGTCAGGACGGAAAATTTGCATAATGTCCCAACTGATTCAAGGATCCAAGGGGACAACCTCGAATGGCACTGACTTAAGCTATTTTTCGGGATTTTGGACGCATCTCGACAGTCCGGTATCTCAGCGAATCGATCAACCGTAGTTTGGGGCTCAATTTTCTGTATTTTCGGCGTCTCCCGCCTTACTCTCACCTCTCGACATCGGCCAAAATCCCATTCACGTAACTCGCTGACACTTACCGACACTCCGGCTTAATGCATTACCATTCGGGATAGCCCTCTTAGATTGGAATTTTCAACTATAAATAACCGACTGCACGGCATGAGGTTTTTAAAAAACCAATGAAAAAAATACTCATAGCAATTATTTTATCACTCCCATTTAGCGCACTATTTGGTGGGGATTTCTCGGATCAATTCATACTCAAGTGGAAGGCCGGATCAGCCCTACAGGTAAAGCAGTATGTTGAGAGCGAATTAAAAAAAAGACCGGACGATCCTTCCGTTTTGGTTGCACGATCTTTAGTAGCAGCATATCTGGAAGGATGGTGCAGAGGCGCAGCCAAATTCCTTGCGGACGCAGAAGTGTCAATTCAAAAAGATTCCACACTTGAGGACGAAGAGAAAGACGACCGAACCCGGCGGGTAATTCGCTTGAAAAATTCTTTTATTGCTGCAGCAGACAGCGTAGGAGAACCGAAAGATTCCACCCCTAAATGGAATCCTGAAACTCATGCCACAATGTTTCGCGAGCTAGGATTGCCCCCATTCGATTGGTTAGTTGTAAAATTAGATTAGAAATACAAATGCGAAACTGTATCTTGTTACTATTATTTTTAATTCTATGCCCATTTATTATTTTCAGCTCGCTTTTCCTAAAAAATAGAACCGGGATATCCGAAGAATTCATCTCAAACCTCGAAAAAATATATCAATCACACAAGGAATCCTCATGCAAATTCGCTACCGAAGCATCCAAGATAGGGGCACGGAAAATTCGAATCGATGGAGACGCGAATATTATAATCGTCTTGAAATCGAATTTTTTTGGAGAATCTGGGATATACAAATTTGGAGGAAAAAAACATCCAGACTATGGGATCGATGGGTCTAGACTTATGAAAAAGAGGGCTCTAAAATATTCTTGGTTTGAATTTGGTGCAAATTAACGATCGCCCCTCCACGCATCGCACATTCGGAGACTTTCAAAATCAACCTTCTCTGGGATAACACCGAAGCAGCTCCGAAGCTCCGAGCCTATCCGCCGCCGCGCGGGAACAGCTCTGCAATCCCCTCACGGGACGCCTGACAGATTCCGCGCTCGGTGATCAGAGCGGTCACCAGCCGTGCCGGGGTGACGTCGAAGGCGTAGTTTGCCGTCGCCGAACCCGGGTTGACGATGTCTACCTCGGCGAGTTCGCCGCTGGCCAGCATCCCCTCCACCCGTGACACCTCACCACCGTCGCGCTCCTCGATGGGGATGTCGGCGACCCCGTCAGCGGTTTCCCAATCGAATGTCGATGATGGCAGAGCCACATAGAAGGGCACGTCGTTGTCCTTCGCCGCCAACGCTTTCAAATAGGTGCCGACCTTGTTGGCGACATCGCCCGTGTAGGTGGTGCGGTCTGTCCCGGTAATGACCATATCGACTTCGCCTTTCTGCATCAGGTGGCCGCCGAGATTGTCGGCGATCACGGTGTGCGGCACGCCCTCGCCAGCCAGCTCCCACGCGGTGAGGCGGGCACCCTGGTTGCGCGGCCGGGTCTCATCGACCCACACGTGTACCGCCACACCCGCACGGTGGGCAGTGTAGATCGGTGCCGTTGCGGAACCCCAATCCGTAAACGCCAACCAACCGGCGTTACAGTGCGTCAGGATGTTCACCGGCTCCCCCGGCGCTTTGCGGGCGGCGACCTCGCGAATCAGCGGCAGGCCATGCTCGCCGATCCGGCGGCACCACTCGGCATCCTCGGCGGCGATCGCCTCTGCCTCTCTCCACGCGATTTCCGGCCAGCGGCTCGCGTCGTGCGCGGACAGAGCTCGCAGTTGCCGCGCCACCGCCCAAGCCAGATTGGTCGCCGTCGGACGCGTCGCAGTCAGCTGCGCCGCCAGCTCCCGCAGCCGTTCTTCGCTCCCCCGGCATTCGCCAGCAGCCAACCACATGCCGTAGCCCGCAGTCGCCCCGATACAGCCGGCGCCGCGCACGTGCATGTCGCGGATGGCGATGGCCACCGCGCCGACCGTCGTCAGCGATTCGATCTCGAAAGCAAACGGTAGCTTACGCTGGTCGATGACCCGCACCTCTGGCACCCCCTCGCGAGAGCCCCAAACCGTCACGTACTGTCGACCGCCAACTTTCATCCACCCCCTAATCGAAACTCGGCGCCGCCACGGTGGAATCGACGATCTCCGCCTTGCGTCGCGCCAGAATGCCGTCTGCGATTTCGGTGACGATCTCCTCCAACAGCAAGCGCAAATGGCTGCCCGCGCGATAGTCCGA
>QIKC01000332.1 GCA_003232855.1 Verrucomicrobiales bacterium | reverse complement strand
TATGCGCTGGTGCGAGATGCGTCGGTTGCGGATGCGTTCGGGTATTTGACTGGCGGGGCGGTCGAGGCCGATGGTGGTGAGTATTTGGCGGTGACGTTCCGGCGGCTGCGGAACGTGTTGGACGTTGTTTACGAGCTGGAGTTCTCGCCGGATATGGAGATGTGGGAGAGTGCTGGAGGTGTGGTAGAGGCGATCGAGGATCACGGTGACGGAACGGAGACGGTGACGGTACGGGCGGGGGTGGATATCGAGGAGGCGCGGGTTGGATTTGTGCGATTGAAAGTGCGCTCGGTCGAGGGTTAGGAGGAATTGGGGAAATTTGGGAATGGGAGGATCGAGAGGGAGCATGTTGAGGAAGGGGACGCGGCTGGTGGGGTTCGTGGGGTTGGGAGTGGGTTAGTTGCCCCTTCCCTCTAACCCCGACCGACAGGCGTATGAGGTGTAACTGATTTCTGGACCGGGTTGCGTTTTGGTTTTGTGTTAGTTGATTTGTAAACGTCGTAAAATCGGCACCCTACCGCTCGCCGAGCGGCGCCGGTAGGGTCGTCGGATGAACAACAAAGCTAAGATCCGCATAGCGGACAGTCAAACTGCCGCGTCCACGACATCGATCCCGAGATCTACTTGGCGGAAGCCGTCTGGAGGATGTCCGAAAACCCGACCGACCGACGACGAAGCCGCCGCGCTGACGCCCTCGAAGTTCCTACGCCCCGAAAGCATCAACGATGCCAATGCCGTCGCGTGGTTGAAAGCACCTGGCACTGTTTCATTTTTGAGTATATCGCGCGAGCGAAGTGCCCGGTAATATCGAGCAGCAGACGAGGCCTATTCTGGAAACAGTGCCAAGTACTGTCGATGGCGCTGTTTTGTTCGGCAAGCTTTAGTCGCTGGCTTAGGGAGTTGGTTTATGTGTTCGAGCATAGAAACATAAGCAGGCCGCGATTCCCGTAAAAACGGCTGGAATGGGAAAAAATACTTCGCACTGATGACGGCAAAGATGGCGAGGGCTAGAGCAACAATGGAAATGTTTCGGCATGTCGCGCTTGCAATCGGAGATCTTGCCGCAGAGAAAAGAAGTGCGCCGCACAAAAATAGAAAAAGGCTGGTGCAGAGGTCTCGTGAGTGATAAGTTCCGCCATGACCCATCACGCGGCGAGGAGCTGCCCATCGGCCCGGTCAGGGTCTATCTTTTCGAGGAGGAATTTTCTGAATATAACTCCCCTGACACCCCGGTGTAAAAATTCAGACAGCGTGTTTTTAAGGGCGTATGAGACGATCATCTCCGAAGGCAAAACACCCGGGCGAACCGTCCGGAGCCACGTCCCGAAATGTTGCCAAACGAGCTGTTCGCACGTCATCGATAGATACTGCAACATGCCCTGGGCGATCATTCCCGTCTGCACGTAGACGTGGTAGGCGCGCATCTTACGCTCCACCGCCTTGCGATACTCCACTGATTCCCGGTGGAGATACTGGTTCCCGCCCCGGCGCCGGAGTGGCTTCATCCCGGCCATCCAGAAATGGTAACCGAACGAGCCGACTGTGTGCACGCCTTAAAGGTGACCTCGATTTTAAAGCGCAAGCTGTAAAGCAGGATGATCTCCAGTGGGTTGAGCGTGAGGTCGGTCGAGAGCAGGATGATCCGCCCCCGCAACGGGTGATCGACGAGCACAAAGCGCACGACCTTCCCCGCCGGCCTCCACAGAAGGTCGAGCGAGCGGTAACTGATCTCCACGTTACGTTCTCCGTAGGCGGGGCTCGGGGCTTGCACGAACCCGCCGCCGCCGAAGAGATCCTTGAGCTTCAAGGCGGCACCATATTTCCTCGGGCGGCCGCGTTTTCTTACAGCGGGTTGCGCCGCCGGGTGGTAGGCGACGACATTGCGCCGCACCCTCGTGACCAGCGAGCAAGAGCGCCCGTCCATGGCGCCAATCACCTTGCCGTTGGCGTAATAGGCGTCCGCCAACAGGAGGAAACGCTCGTCCCCGCAGATCGTGGCGAGCATCTCGTTGGCCTTATCGATCAGCGTTCGCCGGTCTCGGTTCGAGCGGACGATGCCCTCGTGGATGCGCGCGCAGATGGGGACGCAGAAGAAATAGCCGCCCACCTGACAGAGCACGCCGAAGGACTGAAAGGAATGCCCCATGACGAACTCTGGCTTAGAGTTAGAGTCTGACTGCTGGTGGACAAGCTTCACACCGGGCATCTTGCGCCCCTCCTTCGACTTTTTGATGCCGTCGAGCAAGAGCACCGGACGACCATCGACCCTGTAGACCGGGAAGAGCTGCATCACGACCCGAAACCACAGTGCGCCGAGCGCATCGGGCTTCACCGCCTCGCTGTGAAAAAAATGCAGCAGGCCGGCGTAGCAGCTCGGGCGGAGGCCGAGCGCGCGGACGAAGCTGGTGACGCCGAGAAGGTCACTGCGGGTGCAAAAGCCCGCTAGGGCGAGGAGGAACCAGAGGAAGGTGCTGGTTCGTGAGAAGGCGGGGCGGAGGAGGCGGGCGATGTCCCACCAGGCGTTCCATAAGTTCATGATAGATCGGAAAAGTAAGAAATAGTTTGCATCTCGGACTATATTAGCATACGTATGCTAATACAACATGAAAAAAATAAAACCTATAGAAAAGAAGATAGCGAAGCTGCTAGAAAAAATAGCGTCGGTCGGGCCGATGCGGCCTGGGAGCATCAGCAAGCAGTATCGGGATCGGGAGAACCGGCGCGGAGCCTACTACCAGCTGAGCTACACGCACAAGATGAGGAGCCGCACGGAACACGTCTGGCCGGAGCACGTGACAGCGCTTCGCAAGGAGGTGGCGGAGCACAAAAAGTTCAAGCGGCTGGCCCAGGAGGTGGTCGATCTGAGCATCGAACTGTCGAAGGAAAAAATCGCCCAGCTGCGCGATCAGGCGGATGAATCGGGGTAGCGCGACCGGGTCAGAACTTATCACTCAAGAGTTAGCTTAGGATACTGGTGAAAGTTGCGCTCGACAGTAACTCGACAGTACCTGGCACTTAATTAATTGCAAGGGCACCATGAAGACAG
>QIKC01000135.1 GCA_003232855.1 Verrucomicrobiales bacterium | reverse complement strand
ATCGGCGGCAGATCCTCGATCCGCACCCCCGGATGCCGCACCCGCTTGACGATCCCCAGCCAGTTCGCCCAGTTCGGATCGACCAAAATATTCTTCCCACCGATCTGCAACAAAAAGGTCGCATGCCCAACCCAGACCAAACCGATTTCACCCTCGCCGATGCTCGGTAACTGCTCGGCACGCGCCTCGCCCCCCCGCGCTTTAAAATACTGCGGCACCAGCACGTCATTGACGAACCTCCAGTTACGCCTCCCCCAGCCCTGCTGCGGCAACAACCCCACCTTCAAGCTAGCATCCCCCGTGAAACCTCGCCTGCCCAACTTCTGCGCCCGGCGGCGCATTCTCCCCATGATTCCCAGCGTATTTACAGGTTTTGATAACTCCGGCACGAGGGAACTAGACAACACCCTCCGCCTTCGGACAAGCTCCGATCACGGCGGCAGCCAACGCCCTCAACCAACACACCCACTTTCGCGCTGCTCACCACGAAGCCCTGTGAGCACAGGGTTTCAGTGAGCGCCCGCCCACCTCAGCGGTGACATAGGATCGCCGCCCATCTCTGCGCCGACCTCGCTCGTCTAATTCGGAGACGAGTGAATAATATTTTTCGCGAACCCGCTCGACGATTTCCTTATTTAGCATACCCTCACCTTAGAGTAACTTCATTTCGGTAGCTTATTGTCTTTTCAAGACCTAACCCCATTTTCAAACTAGAGCTATCAAGGGATGTCCAACCGATTGAATGGTAACACCCAGATGATGGGGAAATGATGGCGCCAAAGCACGCACCTGGCGAGCGTCGCCCGATCCGCTCCCGCGACGCTGGATGGGCGCGGAGGTTCTCAGCTTGGATGGCGGGGCGGGGAGTGAACCCGAACATGATCTCGATAGCCGGAATGCTGGCCGGCTTGGGCGCCGGTGGCGCATTGGTCATGACGGCGCAGGCGCCGGACCAGGCGCGCTGGTGGTGGCTCCTTGGCGCGCTGCTAGTGCAGGTTCGTCTACTGGCCAACTTGTTCGATGGAATGGTGGCGATCGCCAGCGACCGGGCGTCGGCGGTCGGCGAACTCTACAACGAGGTGCCGGATCGGGTGTCCGACGTAGCCATCTTGCTGGGACTGGGGGCGGCGGCGGGATCGAACCTCCACCTAGGATACATCGCGGCCTGCGCGGCGGTGTTCGTCGCCTATGTAAGGGCGATGGGAAAGGTCGCCGGGGGCGATCAAGAATTCTGCGGACCGATGGCGAAACCGCAGCGGATGTTCCTGGTTACCGTGGCAAGCCTCTGCGCGGTCGTCGCCCCTGCCGCTTGTCCACGAGTGGCCGAATGGGCTCTGGCGATCATTGTCGCCGGATGTGCGATCACCGCGATACGTCGGCTTTCCCGAATCGCTAAGATTTTGAAGGGGGGCAGCAGAGATGAGTGAACAGACCATCGAACGCCTATTCGGGTTTCGGAACGCGTTCGATCACCCGGTGACGACGTGGACGATCATCGCTGCCTGCTCATGGCATTCGCCATCGTTTCCCTATTGGCAAAACGGGGCAAGCTGTCACCCGAATCACACGACGAACTGGTGAAACGCCTCCGTTCCTGGTGCGTAATCGCTCCGGTGCTGCTCATACCCATCCTGCTCGGGGCAGCATGGGTCATCGCTGGGACGACGGTGTTGAGCCTTATGTGCTATCGCGAATTCGCCCGCGCGACGGGCATGTTCCGCAACGTGGCGATCAGCGCCTGTGTTGTCTTGGGAACCGTAGTGCTGATGGCGGCGGTGGCAGACCACTGGTATCATTTCTTCGTCGCCATCCCCGCGCTGGTCGTCATTCTGATCGCCGCCGTAGGCGTGTTAGCCGATCAGCCGGACGGCTATATCCAGCGCATCGCGCTAGGCGTGTTGAGTTTCCTGTTGTTCGGGGTCTGCTTCGGACATTTCGCCTACATCGCCAACGACCCCGACTTCCGCCCCATCTTGCTCTTGCTGCTAGTGGGGGTCGAAATGAACGATGTGTTCGCCTTCCTGTCGGGGAAACTCTTCGGGAAGCGCAAACTGGTACCGCACACAAGCCCTAACAAGACCATCGGCGGCGCGCTCGGCGCGGTAATTGGTACCACCGCCCTAGTCGCGGTGGTCGGACATTTCGTGTTCATCGGGACGGCGATGGACAGCCCCCTAAAACTGCTCGGGCTGGGGATCGTAATGAGTCTCACCGGCCAGCTCGGGGATCTCGTGCTATCGTCGATCAAACGCGATATAGGAATCAAGGACATGGGCGTCTCGATCCCGGGACATGGCGGGCTTTTGGATCGCTTCGACAGCCTGCTTCTCGTCGCCCCAGCGTTCTTCCACTACGTGGGCTACTTCCGCGAATTCGGGCTCGAGGAGGCGACGCGGATCTTCACCGGAGGATAGGAATTGCAATGGATCCCAATTGGAAATACGACTCCGCCGCCGACCTGGATCTCTCCACCGCCGAACGCCTACAGGGCACCAACCGTGAGGTCGGCCTGTTCACGACGGTGACGACGACGCTTCGCCAGTCGCTCTCCCGCGCCTACTTACGGGGCTACCATCGGCTCGATGTCGAAGGCCGGGAAAATCTGCCGACCGGGTTCCCGCTGGTGCTGGTCGCGAACCACTCGAGCCACCTCGATGCGATCACGCTCGCCTCAGTCCTGCCGGTGGCGCTCAACCGGCACGTTTTCCCAATCGCCGCCGGCGATAAGTTCTTCGAAACCCGGCGTGCGGCGGCCTTCGCGACCCTGTTCATGAACGCCCTCCCTATCTGGCGGAAAAAGTGCGGTGCCCATTCGCTAGAGCAACTGAAAAAACGCCTCGTGGAGCAACCCTGCGGCTACATCATTTTCCCCGAAGGGACACGGAGCCGGACGGGGCAGATGGCCCGGTTCAAACAAGGGATCGGGATGATCGTGGCGGGCACCGCCGTCCCCATCGTCCCCTGCTACCTAGCTGGCGCACATGGAGCCTTCCCCCCACGGGCGCACTTCCCACGACCGCACAAAATCGACCGCACAAAATCCGACTCCGCATTGGCAAAGCCCTATCTTTTGCTAATTTGAAAAACAACCGTGCCAGCTGGGCACGCGTGGCGCTGGATCTAGAAGAGGCGGTGCGAGAGTTGGGGCGATAACAAAAAGGAGAATCCAGTGTCAGGCACTTACAGTGCTGGCTGATAAAATGATGAGAAATTCAAGATTGGATGGAATCGGTCCTGCGAGATCTGTTGACTCCGGCATGTTGGACTCCTTAAACAAGGCGTCCGCAGTAAATGTGTTGAACGGAAACGTTCTGCCAAAGTAGATGGGACTTATGAGTGACAAGAGAACAGTAAAATTTCGTTGGTTGCAATCGGATGCTTTTCCATTTCCGAGGGATAAAATTTTTTCTTGCACTGGATTTCGGGCGGACGAGAGCATCGACGAAATGTTCAGTATTGTTGTCCATCTCAAAGGAGATGGAAAGGTTTGCGAAACTACGGAAGCAGAGCTTGAAGCATTGGTAGATTCAATGGCCTGTAAACTCCCAGGGATCGGAGAACGCTTCTTTGTTACCTCGGGTGGAGCTGTTGTAGCTGAGTGCATCGGCGGTTCGGACCGGGGACATGGGTAACAAACTGACCGGGAAACAGTGCCAGGTACTTTCGAGGGTAATTCGACCAACTTCTCACCCCACCGCTGGCGCGAAACTCAACACCTCCGCCCGCCTCCGCCTCGCCGCGGGCCAGATGACGCCCGACAACGGCGGTAATCGACAGCGGCCTAGCGGCTGACCCTCCTCACATCGACGCTGGGCGATTACCGCGCGTTGTCGAGCGTCACCCGCCCATACCACAGCAGCTCACCCCCTGAACCGCTGCGCGATGG
>QIKC01000044.1 GCA_003232855.1 Verrucomicrobiales bacterium | reverse complement strand
GAGATTAATTGGTCGCTGTCTTATGGCTATCGGTAGTTTTAAGTTGTTAAGTATTAAGTGATTGCTGGCATGAGTGAGCAGACTTTGGAGTATGAGAGCGCGCATTTTTTGTCGGCGCTGTTGGCTGATGAGGTGTCGCTGACGAGGGAGCTGGCGGAGGCCTTGGGCGTGCGGGTATCGACGCGCGATGCCTGGATCAAGTTCACTGGCGAGCCCGACGCGGTGGCGCGTGCGGTGGGGGTGATGGGCGATTTGGAGGCGGCTAGGCGCGGTGGTGCGACGATCGGCCGCAGGGCGTTTCGTTTCGCGGTGGAGGCTGGGGCCGCCGGGGATGGTGGGTCGGTGGCGGAGTTGCTGGGCTTCCGTTTGTTAGGGGGGAAATCGCGACCGGCGGTCGTTCCGCGCACGCTCACGCAGTTGAATTACCTGAAGGCGATGGCGGAAACCGATGTGGTATTCGGGATCGGGCCGGCGGGTACGGGGAAGACTTATCTGGCGGTGGCGGCTGCGCTGGCCGCGTTTAAGGAGAAGCGGGTGGGGCGGTTGGTGTTGACGCGGCCTGCGGTGGAGGCTGGCGAAGCGTTAGGATTTCTCCCGGGCGACCTCACCGAAAAAATTCTGCCTTACCTGAGGCCGCTTTATGACGCGCTCTATGACATGGTCGAACCGGACGAGGTGAACCGGATGATCGAAAACGGGTCGATCGAGATCGCGCCGCTCGCTTATATGCGCGGGCGCACTTTGAACAACGCGGCGATCATTCTGGACGAGGCGCAAAATACGACGAGTGAGCAGATGCTGATGTTTCTTACTCGCATGGGCGAGGGCTCGCGCTGCACGATTACTGGCGACCCGTCGCAGAGCGACCTGAAGCGCGGGGTGACCTCTGGTCTCAAGGAGGCGATGGGTATTTTGCGCGGGGTCGAAGATGTCGAGTTCGTGGAGTTCGAGCGACGTGATGTGGTGCGGCATCGGGAAGGGCGCGCAAAAAGGGGTTGACCGGCGCTGTGGGAGGGCTCGTGGTTGGGGACGAGAAGAATTGCTTTCCTCTCAGGGTTCCGGTAGCCTTGAGGCCGACAAATTTTGAAGGTGTCCGCCGACCGTGGAAACTTCACGCTTTCCGAAACGAAACCGACTCAGAGTCTCACCGACTACAACCAACCAATCCCACCTCCTCCAGCCCCGGTCGGCATCTAGCGCGTGTTCTCTACGCGTGTCCGGCAGGCGGTTCGATCCTCTTCTATGATTAAGTCTCTCAGACGGCTCCAGCTTAAACGCCGGGGTCTGATGACCGAGAAGACCCGGCGCAAGCAGAGCGAGCGTGAGTGGGTCGAGCGATTCCGTGAGAGCGGCATTGTGCGCGGCATCGTATTCTTGCTTTTCGGCTTCGGGCTGGCGGCACTGATCTTCGGCGCTGCTGATAGCTGTGAGGGAGTTTTCGGTGCTCGCTGGCGCGCGTTGGTGGTTGCTGGTGTGGTGTTGGTGGTGGCGGTGGTGCATTTTTTCCTTAACCATCCGCGGAGTTTCCATCGCAACAGCCGGGTGGTTTTGATCTTCGGGATGATGCTCGCGCAGCTGGGGTTGATGCGGCTGGCCAGCGGTTTGGCGGAGGGCGGCGCCTTTGGCGAATTCGGTGCGCGTTATGCGTTCGTGTTGGCGCCTTTCGCGCTGGCACCGATGGCGATTACGATATTGCTGGGCAGGAACCACGGGTTGTTCGTCACGGTGCTGTGTGCCATCTGGGGTACGCTGTTGGTCGATGCTCCGCTGGCGTTGCCGGTGATGGTGACGGGTCTGGTGGTCGGCTTCGTGGCAGTGTTAGTGACTGACGGGGTGAGGAAGCGTAGCCGTTTGGTGCGGGCGGGGGTGATCGTCGGTGTGGCGGTGATGTTGTTTGGATTTCTTTTTGGGCAAATCGGGGGGGAACTGTGGTCGGTCGATGGGATCGACTGGCGATCGTTGAGCTATGGGGTATTGGCGGCACTGGCCGGGGGCGTGGCGACGGCGACGGTGGTCGGCGGGTTGCTGCCGGTTTTGGAGTCGATGTTCCGCATCACCACGGAAATTTCGTGGATCGAGCTGGCTGACCTCAACCACCCATTGTTGCGCAAAATGACTCTCGAAGCGCCGGGCACCTACCATCACAGCCTAGTGGTGGCGAACTTGGCGGAGGCGGCGGCCGAAGAGATCGGTGCCAACGCGACCATGTGCCGGGTGTGCTCTTATTTTCACGACATTGGCAAACTGGTGAAGCCGGGATATTTTATCGAAAACATCGGCGAGGGGGACAACCCGCACGATGATCTGACGCCGACTATGTCGGCGTTGGTCATCACTGCACACGTTAAGGAGGGCGTGGATATTGCGTTGAAGAATAAGCTGAACAGCGAAATTATCGACATCATCGAGCAGCATCACGGCACTTCGTTGGTTTACTTTTTCTACCGCCGCGCTCTCGATCAACAGGAGGAGGTTCGCAAGCAGGTGGACGCCAACGAGGACGACGTCCCGGAGGTCGCCGAGAAGAGTTTTCGTTATCCGGGTTTGCGGCCGCAGTTTAAGGAGAGTGGCATCGTTAGTATCGCCGACGCCGTTGAGGGGGCTTCGCGAACTTTGCAGAAACCGACGCCGGGCAAGATTCGCCAGTTGGTCGACGATATCATCCATGCGCGCATTCGCGACGGGCAGCTCTCCGAGTGCGATCTGACATTGCGCGAGCTGGGGGTGGTCGCGGAGAGCTTTAATTCCACTTTGCGCAGCATGTTGCACAGCAGGATCACCTATCCGAAAGACGGTTCGGATTTGGAGAAGAGCGGCGACAAAAAGGTTCTCACTCGCAAAAAAAAGAGCGGTTCGATCTCTGGCAAGCTGTCTTCCAAATCGGGTAAAAAGAGCGGCATTTTGTTGCCATGATATCTGGGGAGCGGCAGGTCATCGAGTTATCCGACCACCAGCAGCAGGTCGATGTGGATGTCGAGCGGGTCTGTGCGGCGGCGAACAAGGCTCTGCCGCTCTGTTCGGCGTTGGCGTTGGAAGGGGCTGCGCTGTTGGGGCTGGAGCGGGTGGAGGTGGCGGTGGTGTCTGACTCGGCGATCGCCACAGTACATGGCGAATTTTTAGACGACCCGACGCCGACTGATGTGATCACTTTTGACCATGGTGAGATACTGGTGAGTGCCGAGACGGCTGCGGCACGGGCGCCGGAGTTCGGCCACAGTAGCGACCGGGAGTTGGCGCTTTACGTCGTGCATGGGCTGTTGCATTTGGCCGGCTTTGGCGACAGTTCTGCGGGGGAATTTCAGCGCATGCGGAAGATGCAGGAGGAGGTGTTGACAAGTGTTTGGTGAAAATTGGGAGGGGCGAAATTTTGTTGTCGCTCGTCCTTTGGAACGGTGGCTCGACGGTGTATGATGGGGGGATGCATGAGATGAACGAAGAGGGATCGATCTACCGGGATACCGCCGCCGATGGTGACGAGACGCGACGGGCGATGCGCCTGTGCTGCGCTGGTATTCGGCCGCGCGGCGCGCTGCTCTACCTGCCGGGCGAGGCCGGGTGGGGGGATTACTGGGATCGGCTGTTCGTGCCGGCGCTGGCGTCGCATCTCGTGGCGGTACACGCTGCGGCTAGCGCCGGGCAGTTCGATCGCGTGGTGGCGCAGGACGGCGCTCTCGGGGAGAAGCTCGATGGCGGGCAGCGCGCGCGTCTGCGGGACGCCTCCGCAGCGGTGTTCGAAGCGCGCGCCGGGGCGCGTGGGGTGCGGGTGCTGGAGAAGTTGGAACGCAGCCCGGGTGGTTGCCTGTTCCCGACCGCCTTTGCAGTGAATGCGGCGGCTTTTAATGTGCCGGTTTTGCATGCTGTGGTGGGTTTTCTTTTTGTGGACTGGCGCGCGGGTTCGGAGTCGGACGGGCTGGTGCTTGAGAACAGTCGCGAATGGGAAGATCGATTTTTCGCGCAGTTGGATGCTTCTCCGGAGCCGGTCGGCGCGGTGGTTTCCCGCTGCATGCGCCGTTGGGATCAAGTCGCATAGATTCGCATATGATGTATCCGAGCAACACTTC
>QIKC01000128.1 GCA_003232855.1 Verrucomicrobiales bacterium | reverse complement strand
ATCCTGCGCAAGTACGAACCGCTTTCCATGAGCGGGCAACCGTTGGTGGTATGGAATCGTGCTGAGGGCGTACACATCTTCGACGACTACGGCAACAAGTGGCTCGACTTCTCCTCTGGAGTGCTGGTGGCGAATGCTGGCCACGCCCGGCAGGAGGCAAAGGACGCGATGGTTGAAGCCGCGAACCGCTTGCACCATTCCTACTGTTTTCCGAACAAGGAGCGCGCCGCCCTTGTTGAATATTTGGTAGAGAAATGTGCCCCGGATGACTTGGACAAAGTATTCCTGCTTACCACCGGTTCCGAAGCCATCGAGTGTGCCATCAAAGTCGCCCGAGCCTACGGCCACCAGCAGGGCGGGACGGAGAAAGACTACATCGTCACCTTCGACGGCGACTTCCACGGCAGGACGCTCGGTTCGCAGATGGCCGGTGGCATCCCGGGTTTGAAGGACTGGATCGTCAACCACGATCCCTGCATGGCCAACGTGCCCATCCCGGATGGTTACCGTGGGAAGGATGTCACCTTTGCCGGCTTCCTCGCCGCGCTGAAAGCGCAGGGCGTCGATCCGAAAAATATCGCTCCTGCCCGAAGATTATATGCGCGAGCTGCGCGCGTTTTGTGACGAGAATAAAATTCTCCTCATTTTCGATGAAGTGCAGGCGGGCTTCGGGCGTTGTGGCAAGATGTGGGGTTTTCAGCACTACGGGGTGAAGGCCGACATGATCGTTTGTGGCAAAGGCATCGGCTCGGGGATGCCTCTCTCCGCAGTGATCGGCGCCTCGGCGTGGATGAATATTTTTCCGCCTGGATCCATGACCTCGACGCACACCGGAAACCCGGTCTGCTGCGCGGCAGCGCTCGCCAATATCAAGCTGCTTATCGAAGAGGATCTAATCGGTAACGCCGCGCGATTGGAAGCCATTTTCAAAAAACGCATGGCTCACTTCGAGGAAAAATACCCCGATCATGTCGGCCGTGCCGAGGCCGTCGGCCTGGTCGCCGCCATTCAGATGGTCGCGGAAAAAGGAAGTACGACACCACCTTCGCCATCATCAAACATGCCGTCGAACGCGGCCTCATGCTCTTCGGGCCGGTCGGCGCCGGCGGCGGCACCGTCAAACTTTGTCCGCCGCTCTGTATCACTGAGGAGCAACTGATCGAAGGTCTAGACGTGCTCGAAGAGGCTTTCGACGCCGCCTGTAGCCAGCCGCGGTGAGGCCGACGGGGCGCCACCCCGTGAACATTACCGCTTTGTTCTCACCCGTTGCGGCCCCATTGTCTGCGCAATGTCCGACCCGAACGCATTCGCTAATCCACAACTGCGCGAGCTGGTGCCCTACGAGCCCGGCAAGCCGATCGAAGACGTGGCGCGCGAACTCGGCCTAGAGGCCGACGAGATCATCAAGCTCGCCTCCAACGAGAACCCGCTCGGCCCCTCGCCGAAGGCGGTGCAGGCAATGGTCGCCGCCGTCCCGGGTGTCAATATCTACCCCGATGGTGGTGGCTGGAAACTGCGCAACGCCATTGCCAAACGCTTCGATCTCGGCATGGAGAACGTCGTCTTGGGCAACGGTTCAAACGAGATTATCGAGCTGGTAGGTCACTCTTTTCTCAAACCGGGAGACGAGGTGGTGGTCGCCGAGCACGCCTTTGTCGTATACAAATTGATGGCGACCTTGTTCGGGGCGAATACGGTCGAGGTTGCCGATCCCGGGTTCGCCCACGACCTCGACGCCATGGCGGATGCCATCACCAGTCGCACGCGCGAAATCTTCATCGCCAATCCAAACAACCCCACTGGCACTCTCGTCGGCAGCGACGAGATCGAGCGTTTCATGGATCGCGTGCCGGAGGAAGTTATCGTGATTTTCGACGAGGCCTACCACGAGTTTTTGCAAAACCCGCCGGACACACTGAAATACGTGCGCGAGGGACGCAACGTGGTCGTCATGCGCACTTTCTCGAAGATCCAAGGCCTGGCCGGATTGCGCATCGGCTACGGTTTGGCACCAGCCCCTCTCGCGGCGATTTTACAGAAGGCGCGCCAGCCGTTCAACGCCAACGCCATTGCCCAGGCCGGAGCGCTGGCGGCGCTCGGCGACGAGGCGCATCAGACGCGCACGCGCGAGATCACCGATGAGGGACGGAATTATCTGCAGGGCGCCTTCGGCGAAATGGGGCTCGAGTTTGTGCCCAGCTTTGCCAATTTCGTGCTGGTGAAGGTCGGCGATGGCGATGCGGTGTTCGAGGCGATGTTGCGCACCGGAGTCATCGTGCGCGCCATGCGTGGTTATCAGTTGCCGGAGTGGATACGAATTTCGGTAGGGACGATGCAGCAAAATCGGCGCTGTATTGAAGTGCTCAAGGAGGTGCTCGCCCGGTTGCTTGTTTCGACAAAACACTAACAAACCTGTGGACGATACGATTGCAGCGGTAGCCAGCCCGGCGGGGCAGGGGGCGGTCGCCCTGATTCGCTTGTCGGGCGTGGATGCTTTGGCAGTGGCGGGGGGAATTTTTCGCGGCGCGGTGCCGGTCGCCGATCTCACCCCGCGGGTGCAGGCGCTCGGGATGGTCGTCGATGCGCGCGGGCGGGAGATCGATCAAGTGTTGCTCACCGTGTTCCGCGCACCCGCCAGCTACACCGGAGAGGATCTCGTGGAGATCGGTTGCCACG
>QIKC01000198.1 GCA_003232855.1 Verrucomicrobiales bacterium | reverse complement strand
CGGAAAATGAGGACGCAACCTTTTCAGGGTTGGGTTCGTCATGGGATCGTGATACCCGGGGTAGCTCCGCAACCCTGGGTTGGGAGACGGAATCCCCTTGGGATTCGAAAGGCAGAATGCGTGTCGGATGGTGAATGCGGAAGGAGGCGCCGAGTGGCGGTAAGCGGGCACGAATCGGGGCGGCAGTAGGCCGGGTTGTTTACCCGGTGGCGGGGGCGTGGCTGACGCTTCCAGCGGCAGGCTGGCGGGAGATCTGCCGCTGGAAGCGTCAGCCGCGATATTCTTATGCCTCATCGCCCAAAGGAAATGAACAACTTGCAAGTACCTGGCACTGAGTTTCGTGTAGCATCAAAGGCACAATCGCGGATATGTGCATGAAGTCGTTATCGGTGGTGAACACCTTCATTCCTCGGTTTGTCGCGACCGCGCTTATCAGGCAATCCGTATTTTCTGTGATTACCCCTGCTTGCAAGCACTTGTTACAGAGTCTAGCCGCCTCGATGTAATCATCAGTGCCAATGGGTTCGTCAGGAAAGGGGTCAAGTGCAGACCGAAGACGGTCGAATTGTTCGATGTGTCGAACGCCTGAGAGGATTTCCTGGCGGACGGCTCCGAGAAGAACGACTCGACCATCGGAAATAAGCGCAGACAATGCAATGGTCTCAGGCGCCTCCTCCCGATTCCGCCGCCGTAATGCAAGTGACCACACCGATGTGTCAACTATGACTCGCATGAATGCCGCCTTGCCTTCTTATAATCGTAGTTCGGATCGAAATCGACCTTTCCGAACAGCGTCGATTCACATACTCGGTAAGCGCAGCCTCTACAGCGGCACGTTTACTGCGGTGGCATCCAATCTCAACGGCCTCCTCAAGCAATTTAGGTTGGATTTCTAGATTCGTTGCCATAACCAATATTCGCACATCGCTTTGTGCGAGTCAATGTGCGAAATGCCGCTTCTACTTCTATTGAGCGAACGTAACTTTGTAAGTACCTAACTTTGTAAGTACCTGGCACTGATTTCTGAGACCTGTGGGCAGACGCTCCGGGGATGCTGTGGCAGGGCGGGCAAAAAAAGCATTATTTTTATTGCCCCCCCCCTCGGATGGGCTTAGATCAGCTTCATTATGAAGATGATTTTTTCCAAAACGATGGGGCTATTGGCGATTACGGCAGGGCTGATGGGCGCGCCGCAGGCGCAGGCAGTGACGATTGACTGGGTGTCGGTCGGGAATGTCGGGAATGCGGCGGATAATGCGACCGGCTTCGGTGCGGTGGGGTATGACTACCGGATCGCGAGGACGGAGACGAACTTGAACGATTACGCGGAGTTCCTGAATGCGACAGCGGCGACGGATACTCACGGACTCTACAGCACGAACATGGCGAGCGATGCGAGAATCGCGGGGATCACGCGCAGCGGCTCGTCGGGGAGCTTCAGCTATGCGGTTACGGGTAGCGGCTTGCGTCCGGTGACGTATGTGAGTTGGCTTGATGCGGCGCGCTTTGTGAACTGGGTGAGCAACGGGCAGGGAGCGGGGGATACGGAGACGGGGACTTACGCGCTGAATGGGGCGACGAACGGGATTTTCACGGCGGCAGCGGGGGCGAGCGTCTATCTCCCGACGGAGGATGAGTGGTATAAGGCGGCGTATTACGACCCGACGATCGGGGCGGGTGATGATGGAGACAATTACTGGCTGTATCCGACGCAGAGTGACGCGGTGCCGTCCAACGACCTACCCGATGCCGGGAACAATGCGAATTTTCGGATTGGCAGCGATTTTACACTCGGCGGTCCGGATCGCCTGACGGATGGCGGAGCGTTCACGGGAAGCGGGAGTTTTTATGGGACATTCGACCAAGGAGGGAACGTTTGGGAATGGAACGACGCCGTCATCGGCTCGTCGCGCGGGCTGCGCGGGGGTTCTTGGGAGGTCGGCGAGGACGGCCTGCGCTCCTCGGGCCGCGACAGCGTCGGGTCGACCTTCGCGACCGCCTTCGTGGGGTTCCGCCTCGCCAGCGTCCCTGAACCAACGTCGGGAGTCCTAGTGATGTTAGGATGTGTAGGGATGTTGGCACGCCGGAGACGTTGAAGGATTCCCTTTTGATCTTTATCCCTTATCCCTTTTCCCTTTTAAAAGAGGTGAGCCGAAGGCTCGGCTCTTCAATTAATCCGCCGCAGGCGGACGATTTTTTCAGGTGAAGCCCGTACCGTACTAAGGATGTTGAAGCCGCCCGGATCGGATGCCCCGAAGGTGCTGATCCAGTGGTATAACTCGCGAAATGGATGCTGGAGCGGGTGGAGGGTTTTCCCAAGAGTCAGCGGTTTATCCTGGGGCAGCGGCTGAGCAACCACGTGCTCGACGTGTTGGAGACGCTGGAAACTTTGTAAGTACCTGGCACTGATTTGCTGATTTCTGGGTGGTTTTCAGCAAGTAATTTGTCGATGATGCGGCACGGTGGGCGATGACTGAATATTCACTGCTCCGGGCTTGCCGAGACGGAGCGAGGCTCTAGTTTGGGCGAAGTGACAAACTCTCAGAAAAATACGCCACCACTGCCGCTGCCCTCGATTTCGATCGGCGAGGCTGGCAGTGCGGTGAGCATGGACGGGGTCGCGCCGGTGTTCATCCTCGGCCCCTGCGTGATCGAGTCCGAGGAGGCCGTCTGGCAACTGGCGCGGAATTTGCGGGATATCGCCGTTGCGGGGGGGTATCGCTTTGTGTTCAAGGCTTCTTACGACAAGGCCAACCGCACCTCGATCGACTCGTTTCGCGGGCCGGGCTTGCAGGAGGGCTGCAGAATTTTGGCCGAAATCGGCAAGGAGTTGGGGGTTCCGGTGACCACCGATGTGCATTCGCCAGCTGAGGTGGAGGCTGCTGCGGAGTTTGTCGATCTGGTGCAAATCCCCGCCTTCCTGTGTCGCCAGACTGATCTGATCGTCGCGGCGGCAAAGTGTGGCCGCACTGTGAACGTGAAAAAAGGGCAATTTTTGGCGCCGTGGGACATGCGGCCGGTGGCTGAGAAGTTGCGTTCTGCGGGCTGCGAGGATTTTTTCTTTACCGAGCGCGGGTCGAGCTTCGGCTACAATAACCTCGTTGCGGACATGCGCTCGCTGGCTTGGTTGCGGGAGCAGGGTTACCGCGTGGTATTCGATGCCACCCATTCGGTGCAGCGCCCGGGTGGGGCGGGCGACAGCTCGTCTGGCGATGGGGTGCTGGCACCAGTGCTCGCGCGCGCTGCTGTGGCGGCGGGCTGTGATGGGGTGTTTATCGAAACCCACCCGCGACCTTCCGAGGCCAAATCCGACGGACCGAATCAGGTCCCGCTCGCCGAACTGCCAGGCGTCCTCGCGACGCTGGCCGCGATTCACCAAGTCGTCACTCTTCCCGCCGAATGATTTCAACCGACATCACGCGAACTTTTCCCGTCCATTTTCTGGCGGCGTTGTTTTTCGCAGGGGCGACCTTTGCCCTCGCCGACGACGCGCCGGTCAGTGCGGGAAAATCCGTAGCGAAGATCGATCCGCCTGCGGACACCGAGGAGGGCGGGCTGCAGGTCGCCAAATTCATGCCGCTCGACAAGCCGAACCTGAAGGTGAAAATTCCGCAGTTCAAAGATGGCGAACTCGAGTGCGTGATGCGCGCGGAAGAGATGACCCGCATCAGTGAACAGCTGATCAAAATCAAAACGATGGATATCGAATTCATCGATGATGGCGAACCGTCGATGGCCATCAAGCTGATCGATGCGCACTACGATCTCTCCAGCCGCTTGCTCAACAGCGACAAGCAGGCGATCGTGCGCCGTGCCGATTTTACTCTGGTGGGGGACAGTCTCGAATTTGACACCGCGAAGCGAAGCGGCCGGATGGTCGGCAAAGTGCGCATGGTGATCCACG
>QIKC01000260.1 GCA_003232855.1 Verrucomicrobiales bacterium | reverse complement strand
CTTCGACGAAGGCGGGTAGGAAGCGTTCTGCCTTTTTTTCGCCGACGCCGCGAATTTTTGAGCCGGCTTCGATGCTTCCCGGTTTGAGGCGAGTGAAGAATTCTAGGGTCTGGTTGTTGAAGACTGCGTAGGCGGGGATGCCCTCTGTGGTGGCGATCTCGTGGCGCTTTTCGCGCAGCTTGTCGAACAGGGCCTCGTCGAAGCCCAGCTCTTCGATGGCGATGGGTGCTTCGTCGCGGCGCCCGCTGTCACGCATGGCCCGCGTCTGCTTTGGCGGGTCTGGCCAGCGCATGCGGTAGCTGGTGTCGCCGCGCATCGCCGTGTCGCCCTTCGGGCTGAGGGTTACGGTGGGGTACTGGCCGCCGGAGGAGACTAGCATTCCGGCGTTCTGTAGCTCGCGCATTAGCGCGGCGACGTAGTTGCTGCCTTCCGCTTTCATGAGGCCGTAGGTGCTCAGTGCGTCGAGGCGGGCGTCGAGCATTTCCTTTGATCGGCTTCCGACTAACATGCTGACAATTTTCATGCGCCCGAAACGTGGCTCCCAGTTGCCGTCGGCCGCCCGTCTCGACATGCGCGCGACGCCGCTGAGTGCCTTTTGTACCGCCTTTTGCTCCGTCGCGTCCGGGTTGCGCAGATCCTCTGAGGAGCCGGAGCGGCAGTTGTCGCAACTGTTGCACGGGCCGCCGCCGGTCTCGCCGAAGTAGTTCAAAATCCAGCCCTGGCGGCAGTCGGTGGAGTAGGAAAATTCGACCATCGATTTCAGTTTGTCGCGGTCGCGGAGTTCTTTCTCGGCGAGCGCTTCGGTGTCGATGCCGAGCGCTTCTGCCGGGGTGTCTGGTCGCTGTAGCCTGGTGCCGCGGATGCGCTGGCCGGGGACGTCGAAGCGTTCGATGGCGCCGCAGCGCAGCAGTCGCGAGATGGCGGCGCTGACCGCCATGCCGTTCTTGGCGCCGATGTCCTCCGACAGTGCTTGCACCGAGATTGTCATCTCGCCGCGCTCGTCGGAGAAGGTGCGCAAGTGCTCGTAGAGGTCGCGGATCAGCGAGAAGCCTGGGTTGCTGCCTTCGATGAAAAATTCTTGGGTGCGGGTGTCGGCGTAGTTGAAGAGCAGCTCGCAGACGGAGGGCTCGCCGTCCCTGCCGGCGCGCCCGGCTTCTTGGTAGTAGGCCTCGACGCTGCCGGGGACGTCGAAGTGGATGACGAAACGCACGTCGGAGCGGTCGATGCCCATGCCGAAGGCGTTGGTGGCGACTGCCACGTCGCGTTTTTTTGAGATGAACAGATCCTGCGCTTCGCTGCGGTCGGTGTCGGACATGCCGCCGTGGTAGGCGACTACCGAACATCCCCAGGAGGCCATGGTTTCGGAAACTTCCTCGACGCGCTTGCGCGTGGCGCAGTAGACGATGCCGGTTTTGTGGGTTTCGATTACTGCGCGAATACGTTTGTACTTGGTGTCGCGTTTCTCGCACTGGGCGACTTTGAGCGAAAGGTTAGGGCGGGCGAAACCGCTGACGCATTCGTAGGGATCACGCAGCCCTAAGTGTTGTAAAATGTCTGCCCGCACTTCGGGCGTCGCGGTGGCGGTGAAGGCGGCGGTTTGCGGGCTGCCGATGGCGCGGATGGCGTCGCCGAGCCGCAGGTAGTCGGGCCGGAAATCGTGTCCCCATTGCGACAGGCAGTGCGCTTCGTCGATGGCGAACAGGGCGAGCTGCAACGCCTCGGTGAAGGTGTGCGAGCGGAAGCGTTCCGGGGCGATGTAGACCAGCTTGAATTCGCCCTCGCGCATGCGGGCGATGTGTTCGCGCAGGGTGCTGTTGATCATGGCCGCTGGGATGCCTTTTTCGAGCAACGCATCGACCTGATCTTTCATCAGCGCGATCAGCGGGCTGACGACGATGGTGACGCCGTCCATGACCATGGCCGGTAGTTGGTAGCAGAGTGATTTTCCGCCGCCGGTGGGCATCACCGCCAGCGTGTCGCGACCGGCGAGAATTGCCGATACTACTTGCTGTTGGCCGTCGAGGAAGCCGCGGTGCCCGAAATGTTTTTCGAGCGCCTCGACGGGGTCATGGGTGTGGGTTTCGCTGCTGGACATTCCCAGTGCTATAGCACGCGCGAACAGTGGATGGAAGCGGGGGATTGGTTGATGGGGAGATCGTGCTCAGGAGAGGAACTCGATGATGCGCGCTTTCGGGCGGCCGATGATCGAGCGTTTGCCCTTCACCAACACCGGGCGCTGCAGGAGTTGTTTGTGTTTGAGGAGGATTTCGACCACTGCGGGCGGGTTGTCGGTGAAGTCGGCGGGGTCGAGCTCCAGCTTCTTAAATTTCGCATCCTTGCGCACCAAGTCCTCCACTGGGTCTTCTAGCCCGGCGACGATTTTTTCCAACGCGGCGCGGTCCGGCGGCGTTTTGATATAGAGGACGACGTCGTGTTCGACCCCGAGTTCCCCGGCGACCGCCAGGGCGTTTTCTGAGGAGCCTCAGTGGGGATAGTGATAGATGGTGACTTTGGCCATTGTCGTCGGGGAGCGTTTTTGTGGAAGGCGTATGGTGAGAGCGCCGGGAGGGGAAGTCGATGCAATTTTCCCACCGGTAAGAATGCTGAACTCCCTAATTCAAACGCGCCAGATGATCCCGGATCCAGCCAGGGTTTCTTCTCAGATCGAACTCTTTACCTCGTCCCACGCCAGCAACTGCGCATCTCCGGACTCGACCCGCGCCCTCCGCAGATCTAACAGATCCTTGTGTTCCTGTGGGATTTCACTCCGTTCGAAGCGATCCCGGAGATCTTCCCAGATCGCTTCCATAATGCGAAATTTCTCCCCAACCGGAAGCGCCTTGACCTCAGCTGCTGTCATCTGGTCAAGGTAGCCGCTCCCGCCTCATCAATCCAATTGCATTTGTCGCGAGCAATCCACAGTAACCTACGAGCCTATTCTCCCCATCA
>QIKC01000248.1 GCA_003232855.1 Verrucomicrobiales bacterium | reverse complement strand
GGGGGACGGTTTGCGCCTTCTGGTGGCACGAGGGGGCTGCGCCGGCATGGAATACCAGATGAAAATCGACCACCGGGCAGAAAATGACGAGATCGTCGAGACCGACGGCCCACCGATCTATATCGACACTGAGAGCCTCAGCTTCCTCAAAGATTGCCAGCTGGACTACAGCGACGACCTCACCGACTCCGGCCTCAAAATTACCAACCCGAACGCCGCCCGCAGCTGCGGCTGCGGCACCTCCTTCGAACCCAAAAAAGAAGGCGTCCCCTCCCCCGACTGATGCCCGTCAACTCCCCCGCCCCTAGTCGCGGCGTGCGCACGCCGCCGCTCGCCAAGAACAGGCGCCGCCCGCAAATCGGCTCGCTGTTCTGGTGGACCATCGCCAGCATCGTCTTGGGGATCTGCGCCGTGCTGTCCTGGTTTTTCAGCATCTACATCTTCGACAACCCACACCAGCCACTGCCCTACCGAATCCTAACAAACCTCGAAAAAATCGAGCCACCGATGCGCTTCAAAGCGGAAAGCCCACCACAGGGGCGCTTCCGCTCCCCGCGCTTCCTCTACGAGGAAGACTACGCCGGATTCGAACAGCGCCACCTCGACCACATCAACGGAATCCTGTTGCGCGATTACCTCGAAAACTTCAAGCGCGCAGAGAGCGTCACCTATGTCAAAGGCACCTTCGTGACCGAGCAAGTGAGTACCCTTGGCCCGGATGACATGTTTCAAAACGGCCTCGTCTGGCACGGTCACGCAGAGGGTTTTCCCAACGCCAAAATCAGAGTGGTGCTGCCGACGGGGGGTAAGACCCCGGCCACACTGATCCCGCTCGACACCCCCTTCAAACTCGAAGGCCAGTTTTTCGCCGCACTCATCCACGTGGCGAAATCGGACGATGACACGATGACCTTCACCCTCATCCCCATCGTCTACGGCTCCAAACAGATCGCAAAAGGGACGAAAATCGCGCCACTGCTCAATCTAAAAGGACACTGGCCGCCGAATTTATCCGCAGATAGCACCGAATCGGACACAGCGGCAACCGATGCGGAGCCCGCCAAGAAGCCCTAAAGGACTCTTCGCCCCCCAAATGCCCGGGGATCAGCCAAATACCCATACATCTTGACGCCTAGCCGTGATATCATTATGATACCAGTATGAAAGCGATTCACCTACGCAATGTCCCAGAGATCACATTGGAGCGTTTAAAGCGGCGAGCTCGACTGCATCACCGATCGCTCCAAGGTGAATTACACGCGATTGTCGAACTGGCGGCGGCGGCTCCATTGCCGGATGATGCCCGGGAGTTCGCCTTAAAAACGACACGCACTGGCGGCGGGCAAGATTGGTCAAGAGAGGCTATCTATGATGATGCGCGGTGAACGAGTGTTTTTAGACACCAACGTGCTGTTAGAGGCGACCGATGAAGGCCGACGTCATCATGAGAAGGCGTCCAGCTTGTTTAATCGCTGGCCGAACAACGGCATCGAGTTGTGTGTGAGCGGCCAGGTGCTGCGGGAGTATCTGGTTGTAGCGACACGGGCGCTGAAACACAACGGACTCGGTTTGGCGGTGGGTGACGCACTGCACAACGTGCGACAATTCCGATCTCTCACGACGCATTGTCCGGAAACAATGCAGGTGAGTTCGCGGCTGCTGGAACTCACCTCCAGTGAGAATGCCACCGGCAAGAGGATCCACGATTTGAATATCGCCGCCACCGCCATGGTGGCGGGAGTGCGCCAGATCGTGACGGCAAACCCGAGCGATTTCCCTGAACATCCCGAACTTCGGATTCTTCCGCTCGGAGATCTGGTGATCGAGCCGGGTTGAACCCGCCCGCTTCTGGCAACGCCTTCCCCGCGAGTGACGCCGCCCAAGCCGCTCTAAAACGTGTGGATAAACAGCCCCGAGCGCAATTTGGGCTCGAACCAAGTGCTCTTCGGCGGCATGATCGCGCCCGCATCGGCGATGGCGATCAGTTGCCCCACGGTCACCGGAACCATCGAGAAAGCCACCGCGTCGCGACCGGAATCCACCCGCTTCTCCAGCTCCTCAGTACCGCGGATACCACCCACGAAATCGACGCGCGCGTTGGTGCGCGGATCGTCGATCCCCAGCACCGGATCGAGAAACTGGTCTTGCAGCACACTGACATCGAGCGATGCCACCGGATCTCCAGCGCAGGGCTTACGCATTACTTTTGACTCCTAACAGAGCGGCCATGTAGTCAGGGTCGATGCCTGCTGCGAAGCGCCGCCTCTTCACCGACCAGTCGGAGTACTTCTTCTCGTTCTTGATTAGGTTGAGCGCCAGGCGGCGTAGCGAGGAGAGGTTGCCAGCAGCGTTCTTCGTCCGCGCCCGCGCTGCGTCCTCGCCGAATATCACGTCGAGGACCCAGTGCAGCGAGTTTTCCACCCGCCAGTGGGAGCGCACCGCACCGGCGATCTTCGCCGCGTCGGGCGGTAGGCTGCTGATGAAGTAGCGCCGTTCGACGCTCGTCCTCCCCTTTACCGTGCGCTCCGATTCGACCACGGCGATGCTGCGCAGCCCCTCCCATTTCTCGTGCCCCTCCAGCCAGTTCTCCACACCGTCGATGACCCAGCACCGCCGCACTTCGGTACGCCCGTGCCCGCGGCCTTCCTCGATGTGGTGGGGCTCCTCGTCATCGGCGATCGCATCCATCGCCTCGGATACCCCTTCGTGGAGCGTGGGCTGGTTGCCTTTCACGGCGAGTACGTAGTCCGCACCAGCCTCGACGCATTTCTCGGCGACCTGCCT
>QIKC01000101.1 GCA_003232855.1 Verrucomicrobiales bacterium | reverse complement strand
CGAGGATGTTTGGGATGGTGGGCATAGTGGGATGGCTGGAGCCGAATGAATGCACCGCCCGGCGCGATGCGCAAAGATTTTGACGCGGTGGTGAGGAAATTTTTCCCCGACCGGGCGTGGTGGGGGGTGCATTCGATCCTCGAACGCGTCGGCAGCCCCCTCGCCAAACTTATTCACAAAGCCGCCTAGACACGAGCGGAACCAATAATGACAAAATAACGGTTATTCTTCCAATTTTTCTTGGCTTTCGTCCTCAGAGATTCGTTTTCTTTTTGTAGCCGCGAGGAAGTTCGTCACCAGAATCAGGGGTTGCACTGGGAATCTTTTTCATAATGCGGTCAAAGGCCTCTAAGTCTGCGCGATCGGCCCGATCGCGCAAATAATCAATCGTGTTTAGAGAAGACAGCTTCTCGGCTGCGGCGGTGATTAGGAACTGGTTAATGGAATACCCATCTTTGTGCGCTAACTCTTTGATCGCGCTATGTAGGGAATCCGGAACTCGTATCGACATCGTCGTCATGATATTAAATAAGGTTAAGTGCTTGAGCTGGAGTGATGGCGTTTATGTCTAGAGTCTCTGAATTGCTGAAATCTTTGATGTTGTGAGTAATGATATACTGATATCCTGCTGCTACAGCCAGTTCTAAAACGAGGTCATCGTTGGGATCTCGTAGGAATGGTCGCCAGGCGAAAAAAATCTTTTGTTTATGTGCCATGTGGCAAAGGACATCGATAATATCTCTAATATCCTTTGAGGTAAGGTGAGGAACAATCCCTGGTCGGACTGCGACCGCTTCGTATTCAATGGCGAGAGCCACAGATAGAGCGATCTCAACCTCTCCGAGGCGCACCAATCGTAAAATTTCGTGACTCGCCCCAGTGTTGGAACGCATAGCGGAAATCAAAACGCATGTGTCAATAATTGCATGCACTGAGGTATTATAGGTGATACCACATCTTGAGCAAGAATTATTTCAGGAGATCGCGTGGCGCAGGCAGATCGGCAGATTGAGCTATTCGACGAGCGCAAGGTGAGGGGGCTTTATTACTTTCCGGCGCTGCAGCGGGCGGAGCCTCGATCATCGCATTGGAGCTGTTGCATGGCGAGCGAATCGGCTCGCACGACATGACGATCTCGGCGACCTGCCTAACCTATGGGCACCGTTTGGCGACGCTGAACGAAGTGGAATTCAGCCAGGTCGAAGGGCTCGTCCTCGGAATGTCCGAAAGTATTACCATGGGCGGTAGCGGAGGTTTCCAATTTCCGTGTTTATCAATGAAGGGAGTGGAGCTTGAAAAGCTCCGCTACTTTTACAGATCGGATGTTGTTCTCCCCGATCTCTTAAGAGATTCGCGCGAAGAGTTCGGTGCGCGCTTTGGGTAGGCGGTGGTAGATGCCTGCTAGGGACTGGGCGGCGGGGCAGTCGGGATCGAGGACGCCGAGCGAGGTGGCGAGCTGGGTTTCGAAGTGCAGCACGGCGCGGCGGTCGGGGACGTTGTCGGTCAGGTAGTCGAGGCCGCGGACGAGGAGGTCGTGCAGCGGCGCGATCGGGGTCTCTGGTTCGGCCACTAGGTCGAGCAACTGCACGAAGTAGCTGGCGGCTAGGGTTTGCGCGTAGCTGGAGCGCAGGCCGAGGCGCGGCGTGTGGACGACGAGGTCGCGCAGCATGTGCAGGTCGGATTTGCGGCTGCGGACGATCTCGAACTCGGTCTCGTAGAACAGATCGAGCTTGCCGGCGAAGGCGCTCTTCGGGCGTCGTGCGCCTTTGGCGACGGCACGGATGATGCCGTGTTGCGCTGTACACCAAGTGACGATCAGGCTGGTCTCGGTGAGCGGGATTCGCCGGATGATGGTTCCCTCGCATTTGTTCATGGGGGATTGTTTGATGGGGGGGCGTTTGGCCGAGGGCTCGAATTATCCAATGCCCAAATCATCTAGGCTCGGCTTGCGCGCTCGGGGTGGCTCGGACCTCCAAGCTTTCGATACCGCGGCGCTCAAGTCGCGGTTGGGAGAGCTGCGGAGGTATCTTTGACTTGGAGAAGCTGGTGGAGGAGCAGGCGGAGCTGGAGGCGAAGATGTCGGCACCGGGGTTTTGGAATGATAACGAGCGGGCGAAGATCGTTTCGTCGAAGCATGCGGACACCGGTAAACGGGTATCCACCTTTGCCGATCTCGATCGCAGGGTGTCCGATATTGACGAGCTGGTGGAATTTGCTCGCGAGGAGGGTGATGCGGATTCTGCTGCTGAGAAGGAGTTCGACGAGGTTTCGGCGACGCTCGGCAAACTAGAGTTGGAGCTGTTGCTCTCGGGCAAGCACGACGCGAAGAACGCTTTCCTTACCGCGCATGCGGGTACTGGTGGGACGGTGGGCGGGGATGCTTTTGCGCCAATATCAACGCTGGGCGGAGCGTCGTGGCTACAAGGTGGAGCTGGTGGAGTATCAGGATGCGGACGAGGCGGGCATCCGCTCGGCGACGCTGCACGTGATTGGTCCTAACGCCTATGGCTACCTGAATACCGAGCGCGGCGTCCACCGGCTGGTGCGGATTTCTCCCTTCGATGCGCAATCGCGGCGGCATACCTCCTTCGCCAGTATCGACGTGGTGCCTGAGTTGGAACCCGAGGCCGGTATCGAGATCGACGAGAAGGACTACGAAATCACGACTACCCGCAGCGGTGGCAAAGGTGGGCAAAACGTCAACAAGGTGGAGACCGCCGTCATTTTAAAGCATTTCGAATCGGGCATCCAGATCCGCTGTAGCGCCGAGCGTAGTCAGCACAAGAATCGGGCGGTGGCGCTGCAACTGCTTCAGGCGAAGCTCTATCAGCTGAAGGAGGACAAAAAGCGTGCCGAAATGGAGCGCCAGTATGGTGAGAAGGGCGAGATCGCTTGGGGTAGCCAGATCCGTTCCTACGTGTTCCAGCCCTATCAATTAGTCAAAGACCACCGCACCGGCTATGAGACGAGCAACGTGAGCGATGTCATGGACGGCGACCTGGACGCTTTCATGGAGGCGCGGCTGCGTGGTTAATTGTTGATTGGTTGATTGGGGCGCGAGGAGCGTCCTTTCCCCCCAATTCCCTAATCATCCAATCAACCAATCCATCCAATCCCCAATGAAAATCGATATTTTGACAATTTTTCCTAACGTGGCGTTGGCGCCATTGTCGGAGAGCATTGTCGGTCGCGCGGTGGCGGCGGGGAAGGTTGAGTTATCGGTTCACGATCTTCGTGATTGGACGGTGGATAAGCATCGTAAGGTCGATGATGAACCTTACGGCGGTGGCCCGGGTATGGTGATGAAACCGGATCCGTTTTTTGCTGCGGTGCGCGAGTTGCGGGGCGATGGTCAGGCGCGGGTGGTGCTGATGACGCCTCAGGGGCGACGTTTTGATCAAAATATCGCGAGGGATTACGCGCGTGATTTTGCGGCACCCGGCGCTCATTTGATTATTCTCTGCGGGCATTACGAAGGGGTCGATCATCGGGTGGTCGAAGGCTTGGTCGATGATGAAATATCGATTGGCGACTACGTGCTTACCAACGGCGCGCTGGCGGCGGCGGTGTTCGTCGATGCGCTGGTGCGTCTGATCCCGGGGGTGCTCGGCGATGAGCGGTCGGCAGATGAGGAGTCTTTCGCGGTGGGCGTGCCGTTGTTAGAGGCGCCATGTTACACGCGGCCGCCCGATTTCGAGGGCCGAGTAGTGCCGGAGGTTTTGCTCTCGGGGCACCATGGGAAGATTGGCGAGTGGCGGCGCGAGATGGCTTTGCTGCGCACCAAAACGAATCGGCCGGATATGTTGGGAGATGAGGCGTAGTTGTTTCGTTTTTGGGTCTGCCGCTGGAAACGTCAGCCACTTTGTTAGTAGCTGCGGCGTAGGTGGCTGGGGAGGATGCTTAATTCGTCGCGGTATTTGGCGACGGTGCGGCGGGCGATCTTGATGCCTTGAGCGGCTAGGGCGTTGACGATTTTTTCGTCGCTGAGCGGTTTGTTGCTGTTCTCCGTTTTGACCATGTCGGCGAGCGCCTGTTTGACGCTGGTGCTGCTCATGGCGTCGCCGTCGTCAGTCTGGTATCCGTGTTTGAAGAAGTAGCGCATCTCGAATACGCCGCGCGGTGTGGCGATGTATTTTCCGGCGATGGCGCGGCTGACGGTGGTCTCGTGTACGCCGACTGCCTCGGCGACTTGTGCC
>QIKC01000236.1 GCA_003232855.1 Verrucomicrobiales bacterium | reverse complement strand
TCAGGCGCTGCGCGATTACTTGGAAAGCGTCGAGCGTCTGGCGGGTCTGTTCGAACGCGGCTAGATTTCTCTAGTTGATGGCCAGCAGGGCGCCTTCGTGTTCTAGCAGCTGGCGCTTGATGTCGAGGCCGCCGCCGAAGCCGGTTAGTGAGCCGTCGGCACCGATCACGCGGTGGCAGGGGACGATGATCGAGATCGGGTTGGCGCCGTTGGCCATGCCCACCGCGCGCACCGCGCCCGGGTTGCCGAGGCGCTCGGCGATGTCGCGGTAGCTCGCGGTTTCGCCGTAAGGGATGCGGCGCAACTGCTGCCACACCGCGCGCTGGAATTCGGTGCCGGCCGGGTCGAGTGCGAGCTCAAATCGCTCACGCTTACCGGCGAAATACTCGCCCAACTGCGCGGCGGCGGCTTTTAGTATCGGCTGCGTGGCGCCGCCGGTCGGTAGGCGTGCGCGGTCGATTCGGTGGCCGAAGTAGAGGCCGCTGAGCCCTTGGTCGGAGGCCAGTAATACGAGTTCCCCGACCGGGCTGGAGACGACGTGGGTGGCGGTGTGGTCAGCGGATGGTGTGTTCATATGAACGGTAACGCAGTATCGCCCGCTGCTGGGCTTGCGCAAGTGGCGAGATGAGAAATTTCGTGGTTGGCGGGCATCAGCCGACGCTCGGCGGCTCGAACCCGTCGCGGTATTCGCGGCTGACGATGGTGTCGGTGGCCTTTTTGTTGTTGGTGAAGGAGAGTTTGGATTTGTCCCACTCGAGGGTTTCGCCGGGGAAGCGGGTGGCTTTGACTGCGAGCAGGGCGGGCTCGGGGGGTGCGTAATTCGGTTTTTTTGCCGAGGCAGTTATCGACCCAGGCGTGCCAATGGTTGAGCGCTTGGAATTTAGGCAGGCCGGGTTCGCGCAGGCCGTAGCTGGACTTGCCATCGCGCCACAGTCGCAGGTCGCCGTCGGCGTCGAGGATGAGGGTGCCGTTCTCGCAGACGATCGCGGATTTGTTCTGGCCTTTCATCGGTTCGGGGATGCGCAGCTGCTCGGGGCTGGGGATCTGGCCGCTGTCCCAGTAGTGTACGGGGAAGGTTTTGTTAGCGAACTTGTCGGAGGCGACTTTGTAATTGATCGTCGATTTGCACGGGTTGACGTGGAAGTGCTCGCTGGCGGGTTCCGGGCAGTCGGTCTTGACCGAGAAGGGGTTGTCCAATTCGTCGTAGCTGAACATCATTACGTCGAGGATATGGCAACCCCAGTCGCCGAGTCCGTTGGTGCCGTAGTCCCACCACGAGCGCCATTTGAGCGGTATCAGATCGCCACGGTAGGGGGCATCCCCGGTCGGCCCTTGCCAGAGATCCCAGTCGAGGTTGGCTGGCGGTTGCTCGGGGGCGGAGAGAATTTTATCGTAGTTGAAATATGAACCTGTGCTGGGTGGGGAGGTCCAGTTGTATGATTCGATCGCCTTGCCGAGAGCCCCGGCGCGCAGCAGTTCGACAGCGGCGCGGCGGCCGAAGTTCGCCATGCGTTGATTGCCGAGTTGGGTGACCAAATCGGGTTTGGCGGCGACCGCCCGCTCCATCATCGGCAGCTCGGCCAGCTGGTGGACGAGGGGCTTTTGGCCATAGACGTGCTTGTCGTGCGCCATCGCGGTGAGCATGATCGGCGCGTGGTTGAAGTCCGGGACGGAGACGATGACGGCGTCGAATTTGTCTGCGTGTTTCGCGAAGGCCTCGCGATAATCTTTGCAAGTGAACGCCTCGGGGTGCTCCTCGGCGGCGGTGGCGAGTTGTTTGGAATCGACATCGCAGAGGCCGGTGATCTCGGCCATCGGGTGTGAGGCGACCTGTTTGCGGTCGGTGCCGCCGATACTGCCGATGACGCCGATCGACAGCACGCGCAGTTTGCTATTGGCGGGCGCGGCGCGCAGACCCTTGAGGCCGAGGGTGCTCACGCCGACGCCGGCAAAGGCGGAGGAGCGTAAGAAATTGCGGCGGTTTAGAGAGCGTTTGCTAACTGGAGGTGTACTCATTGGGTACCGCTACAGCCGATTTTCTGCAAAATCCACCAAGGGTGTTGCTCTCCTAGGCAAAATGATCGATCGAAAATACGGAGGCTTGGAACCATTTTGCGGAATCCATTTGAACAAAAAAGGCAACCATTTAGGTGCCGTTTCACATTTTTTCGGGGTTTCGTAATTTAGAACGATCGACGGATTTTTTGACAGAATTAACGGAATTTACAGAATTATTGGAGCGCGGACTTGCAGTCCGCTGGGGGCGATGTGGAAGGAAGGGATGTGTGGAGATACTGGTGAGATGGGGTTTGAGACTCTTGCTGAACACTGACAAACGACTCTTCGATATCTGAATGGTTACCAAAAAAGAGCCCTTTGGTCGGAAATTTCCATAACCACTATTTTTATTGTGTTCGTTTGTCGGTTTTATGCGTAAGCTCTGGTGCGTCCGCCCGCTCCTCGACCTGATCGATAAGGCCAACAAACGTTACAAATTGGTTCCAACCGTGATCGGAATCACCTTGCCCAAAAAGTGGGAGGGGGGTAACATCGACTCGATGAGCACCCGCAAAATATTTATATTTGCGTTAATTCGAGATGGTCTTCCGCTGGATATGGAGTCCGAAGCATACGCCAGAAATTTAAAAAATTACCGTGGGCTTGGCGCAGACGTTGGCCGGTTCCGCACCACCGATCAGACAGGAAACGCGCATTTTCGCACACCCCTTCCGAACAGGTAAGCACTTTCGCCAT
>QIKC01000351.1 GCA_003232855.1 Verrucomicrobiales bacterium | reverse complement strand
CTCCCAGACCGGCGCCACCGGACCGATCGCGGCGACGACGGTGGTGGTGACGCTTTGTTTTCTATCCATGATCAGCAGTGGCACGCGCAATAGCGCCTCGCTGCTCTCGATTTCGTAGATGTCGCCACCGTCTTCCCGGACGTAGGTCGCGGTGAGAACGGTGCCTTTTCCGGCACGGGCTTGGAACGGGATGGCGAGGCGGGTTGCCTTGAAGTTGGCGAAGGGAGGAAGGAAAACGCGGCCGTCGACATCTTCTGTTCCTAGGTTTTTCACTTTGAATTCGAGGCTGAAGCCACCGTCGCCGTCGAGGGTGGCGAATCCCCCGACTCGGTATTCCGGGGAGGGCTCCTCCAACAGCGTTTCGTAGAGTCCCATACCCATCTGTCGTTGTCCTTGGGACGAGGGGTGGCGATCTGGCCGGTCGAATGGGTGTGATAGCGTTTGGCTAGTCCGGCGTTATAAGCGGTGATCGCCTCGGTATCACTGGCCGCCGGATCCAGCCCGGGGCCGGAGGTGGTGATCGTGGCGAGGTCGTAATAGAGAATGCCGAGCCGCGCGGCGAGGTCTTGAAGGGCGCTGGAGTAGTGGAGGGTGCTGGCCAAGGGTTTGAGGTCGGCATCGAGCCCGAGCATCGTGCTCGGGCCGAGAAATATCACATCGCAGCCATTGGTCGGGGCGAGCGCTGCCGATTCCTCGTAGGCGCGGAGATAGTCTTTTAGGGCGATGCGGTTATAGGCATCGTTGATCCCGTATCCGATGGTCATGATACTGGGGCGCTCGACGAAGGCGTCGGTGGTGGTGCGGGCTAACGAATGCATGGAAATACGCCCGCCGAGGCCCATGTTCTGAAGGGTGATCTCGGGGCCGGCCGAAGTGTCCGATTTGGCGGGCTGCCCCATGGCGGGCTTGATGTCACGAACGCCGCCGGTGTAGAAGAAGAGCTTCGCCAACTCGCTGGCGAAGATGCCCTCATAGGCGAGGTGCGTGTCGCCCTCGTGCTCGTCGTGGCTGATATAGCGGGTGACACTATCGCCGAGCGAGACCATGTGAATCGGCTCGCGGCGGTCGAGTTTGGCGAGCGCATGGGGGAGAAAGCGCTGCATCCGGGCGCGCTGTTCGGCCGTCAGTTCGAAGTCCTTTTCGGGCGGCGCCTCCAAGACGGCTACGTCCTCTGTAGCGGCGCGCTCTTGGGCGAACGCGGCGTCGGGAGCAGCGAAGCTGGCGATGGCCAAAACGAGCGCCAGCAGTGACGCCCGAATGGTTGATCCCCTTTGCATATCTAATCGGTGTGGGACGGTTAGCTCGGGAGCAATTCCTTCACCGCTTCCCGCTCCTCGCGCAGCTCGGCTACCGAGGCGTCGATCTTGGCGCGGGAGAAATCGTTAATTTCGAGATCCTCGACGACCTCCCAGAGCTCGCCGTCGCTGCGCACGGGGAACGAGGAGATCAAGCCTTCATCGATACCGTAGCTGCCGTCGGAGCGGACGCAGACCGAATTCCAGTCGCCGTCTTCGCTCATATGCCGACGATGGCGTTGGCGGCGGATGCGGCGGAGGACAGGCCGCGTGCTTCGATGATGGCGGCGCCGCGTTTTTGCACGACGGGGATGAATGTGTCCTGTAGCCAGGGCTCGTCGTCGATCACTGCAGCGGCGGGTTTGCCGCCGATTTTGGCGTTGTAGAAATCGGGGTATTGGGTGGCGGAGTGATTGCCCCAGATGGTCATGTTGCTGACCTCGCTGACGTGAACCCCGGCTTTCTGGGCGAGCTGGCTTTTGGCACGATTTTCGTCGAGACGGGTCATGGCGAACCAGCGGTCGTCGGGCACATCGGGAGCGTTGTTCATGGCGATCAGGCAATTGGTGTTGCAGGGGTTGCCGACCACTAACACGCGCACATCGGAGGCGGCGTTTTTGTTGATCGCCTGCCCTTGGCCAGTGAAGATTTTGCCATTGATGGAGAGCAAATCCTTGCGCTCCATGCCCTTGCCACGCGGCACGCTGCCGACCAACAACGCCCAGTTGGCACCCTTGAAACCGGCGTCGAGATCGCTGGTGGGATTGATTTTGCCAAGCAATGGGAAAGCGCAGTCGTCGAGTTCCATGCACACGCCCTCCAGCGCTTTCATGCCGGGTTCGATTTCGATCAGGTTGAGATTAACCGGTTGATCAGGGCCGAACATCGCCCCGGAGGCGATGCGAAAGAGAAGCGAGTAGCCGATCTGGCCAGCGGCGCCGGTGACGGAGATAGTGATAGGTTCCATGGTGTTATTGATTTGAGATTTCAGATCTGAGATTTAAGATTCTAGGCCACGAGGCCGAGACGCCTTTCGATGCCTTCACATAGGGCGTGGATCAAGACTTTTTGTGCTTCTTGAATGCGCGCGGTGACTTCGTGGCGGACGATGATGTCGATTTCTGCTACGCCCGCCGTGTCGCCGCCGTCGCGACCGAGCAGGGCGATGGTTCTCATGCCCCCGGCTTTGGCCGCCTCGATGGCGTTGAGGACATTGGGCGAGTTGCCGCTGGTGGAGATGGCGATCAGCACGTCCCCGGGTTTTCCCAGTCCCTCGATCTGACGGGCGAACACTTGCTCGAACCCGTAGTCGTTGCCGGTGGCGGTGAGAAAGCTGCCGTCGTTGGTTAGGGCGAGCCCCGGAAGCGAGCGGCGCTCTTCGCAGAAGCGGCACAGGAGTTCGGTCATGAAGTGCGAGGCGTCTGCCGCGCTGCCGCCATTGCCACAGGCCAAAATCTTACCACCCGCCGTCACGGTGTCCGCCATGGCGACCACCGCCGCCTGGAACTCCGCCTCGCACGAGCGCAGCGCCTCCAACGCCACGATGGCGCCGTCGATGGAATTCTTCAAAATGGACATTGGCAGGAATTTATCGTGTTCGGGCTCGGTTAGCCGCCGCCCACTTAATAACTTAAAACCTAAAACTTAAAACTAAAATCCCTACCATATCTGCTCGGCACTGCCACCGACGTCCCACTCCTCGACCAACGACTCAGGAAAATCGCCGAGGAAGCGCGAAGGGCGCTGCATGATGTCGCCGCTGCGCGAACTCGGCCACATTTGCGGATAGATCAGGTAGAGCTCGTCTTTGGCACGAGTCACGGAGACGTAGAACAGCCGTCGCTCTTCCTCTAGGCCACTGCCTTCGGCGTCGTCTTGTTCGATGACCCGGGAGTTGGGGAACATGCCCTCGGCGAGCCAGATGATGAAAACGACTCGCCACTCCAGCCCTTTGGCCTGGTGGATGGAGGAGAGAGTGAGCGACTCCGAGCGATCCTCTTGCTTCGCCTGCCGCGTGGGCTCGCCTTCGACCCCGGCCACTAGGGCGAGCTGTTCGAGGAACTCGTGAGGTTCGGTGAACTGTTCACTGTAGCGCGTCAGCTGATCCAGATCCTGTTTGCGGTTGTCGTAGTTGGGAAATTTGCTGCGCATGTATTCGTCGTAGACGCCTCCCATGATGGAT
>QIKC01000241.1 GCA_003232855.1 Verrucomicrobiales bacterium | reverse complement strand
TTTCCGGTGTGGGTGAACCGCTGTGGCGTGCTCGCCGGAGCAGGACAATTCGGCAAGCCCGACCAGGGGATATTCAGCTTTTGGATCAATAGCTATTTGCGCAAGCGAGCGCTTAAATATATCGGCTTTGGCGGCTCCGGTGCGCAGGTGCGCGATGCGCTGCACCCGAGGGACATCGCTCGGCTGTTGGAGCAGCAATACAGAGCCGGATCCGACGGCGGCCAGCCCCGCACGATCAACCTCTCCGGGGGTCGAACCAACGCGATGTCGCTGGCCGACCTCACCGCATGGTGCGCGCGCCGCTTCGGGTTCGAACATCCGGTCGAGGCCTCCGACGCGGTGCGCCGCTTCGACCTGCCGTGGGTGGTGCTCGATTCACGCCGCGCGCAGCAAAGCTGGGACTGGCGTCCGGCGACGCCGATCGAAACGGTGCTCGAAGAAATCGCCGAACACGCACTCGCGCATCCCGAATGGCTCGACGTTTCAGGACAGATATGAAGACGAGGCAACGAGACCCTTCCGCCCCGCCGCTCGCCAAGCTCTCCGTCGTCATCCCGGCGCGGGACGAGGAGGGCTGCCTCCCCTCCACCATCGAACACCTGCACGCCGCGCTGGTGGGCGCGGGTGTGCCGCACGAAATCGTCGTCGTCGATGACGGCAGTACGGATCGAACTTGGGAAGTTCTCGCGGAAATGGCGGCGGAAATCGACAGCCTGCGCCCGCTTAAAAACCCGGGGCCGCATGGTTTCGGGCGAGCCATCCTCTATGGAATCGAGCGTGCCAAAGGGGACGCCGTGGTCATCATGATGGCGGACGAATCGGACGACAGCGACGATGCCGTGCGCTACTGGCAGCTTCTCAACGAAGGCTACGACTGCGTTTTTGGTAGTCGGTTTGTTAGGGGCGGGCGCGTCGTCGACTACCCTTGGTTCAAACTGCGCTGCAACCGCCTGGCCAACTTTTTCATACATCAGGCTCAACGACACGACCAACGCCTTCAAGGCCTATCGCAAGACGACCATCGACGGCTGCGGGCCGCTCATCGCGCCGCATTTTAATCTCACCGTCGAACTGCCCCTCAAGGCCATCGTTCGCGGGTTCAGTTGGACGGTTATCCCGACGACCTGGCGCAACCGCAAGGCCGGCAAGGCGATATTTCTTCATCTGCATGTATGTCTGGTTGGAAAAATACTTCAGCCGTGGCGACTACCAGAAACGCCCCGCACCTCCTGAAGATAGGGAATAGAGGGGGCAGTTCGGGTTGGATCAGCTTTTGATTCGGTTTGCGTTCGGGGCGGTGGCAAACTAGCCTCGGGCACTCTATGGGAAAACTGGATGCCGCACGTTGGAAGGGGTTGCGCCCCGCTGCCGCCGCCGCGCTCGAACAGCGCGACTACTCGACATCGCCACTAGGCGCTGGCGACGTAGCCGGAAAAGAGAGCATCCCCGGTGTGGTGGTTTTTCCGCGGCAGGTGTTCCCGCAGGCGCACCGTGGTTTTTTCGGCGAGCTGGCGCGACGCGATGAACCACCGCTTTCCGACATCGGATTGTGGCCAGCTCAGTGGGCCTCGGCACGCATGTTCGGCGGCACCGCCAAGGGCTTCCACATCCATCCACCGCATATTCCCGACGGCGAAGATCCAGCCGCTTGGTTCCAAAAACTATTCGTCGAGCAAAAAAACGACATGTCGCTGCGACCCTATGATCGCGAACAGTGGGACGTGATGTTTTTTGTCAGCGGTCTGGCGGAGATGATTTTGGTCGATGAACGCGCTGGAATGCCGCGCGAGGTGATGCAGTTTTTTATCGATGGCGACAATCACGGCGGCGCCGACAACGCCGGCCTAGTGATCCCCGCCGGCGTCGCTCACGCACTGCGCGCCGCCAGCTCCGAGGACGTCGTCATGGTCTATGGCACCAGCACTACCTTCGATCCGGACGCGGAAGGCCGCATCGGCAGCGCCATCGAAAAGGCTCCGCTACCGCTGGACTGGGCGCGTTATATCGAGGGCGGAGGTTGAGCGGGGTTTTGGAATGCTGCGTCACGCCGTATCCTGTGGGTTCTCTAGGACATGCGCAAGGGACGGTTCCCCCGGGTGACCGCGCGATGGTAGGAGGGGGCGTCTGTGTCGAGTTCCCCGGGCGCGGCGGTGAAGTTCGTGCGATCGGGTATTTCCTCATCGCCTCCGGCTGCTATAGTCGCCCCGGCGACTGCGGGACTTTCCGCCTTGCCCACGCGGATCCACCATGCCCAGCAACCTGAAAGACAACCGCCCCACCCGGGGATCCGTCGGCGAGTTCCTGCGCTCCAAAATCGAGCCCGCCGCGGATCTCTCCTTCGTCTCTGCCATCACCCCCCTATTCTCCGGCCGCGACGGCATGCTACCCTCGGCAGAAGAAAACCCCACCCTCGGGCGCCGACCTCGAATTGGTCACCTGGCTGGTAATTGTACCTAGAACCGCATGAGGATATTCATCAGCAGTGTTCAGAAAGAATTCGCCCGGGAGCGTCAGGCTCTCGGCGAATACCTTTCCGGCGACCCACTGCTGCGCCGTTTTTTCGAACCCTTCCTCTTCGAACGCGATGTCCCCGCCTCCGACCGACGCCCCGATGACGTCTATCTCGATGAAGTCAGGAAATGCGACCTCTACATCGGCCTCTTCGGCATGAAATACGGGCGGGAGAACGGCGACGGCCTATCGCCCACCCATCTGGAATTCAACGAGGCCACCCGCCTCGGCAAGACCCGCCTAATTTTCGCCAAAGGTGCCACCGACGGCGAAAAACATCCAAAGATGAGGGCGTTGATTCGCACGGTCGGCAGCCAGTTGGTCCGTCGCCGCTTCAACAATCCTGCCGAACTTCAGGCCTCCGTTTACGCCAGCCTCGTCGATCATCTTGAAGCCACCGGCAAGATCAGCCAAGCCCCTTGGGACGCCCGCGCCGCCCGCAAGGCCACCCTCGACGACCTCGACCCCGAGGCCGTCACCCGCTTCGTTCGTCGCTCCCGCAAAGCGCGCGGTTTCCCGCTCCCCGTCGAGGCCGAACTCGTGGAGGTTCTCACCCACCTGAATCTGCTCGATGACGGTGCCCCCACCAACGCGGCCATCCTTCTTTTCGGAAAACATCCCCAGCGCTTCACCCTCCCCTCGGAGATCAAGTGCGCCCACTTCCACGGCATCGAAGTCGCCAAACCCATCCCCTCCTACCAAGTTTACAAAGGCACCGCCTTCGAACTCGTCGACCAGGCTATCGACTTCGTCATGTCCAAGATCAACCTCAGCGTCGGCACCCGGGAAAAAAGCGCCCGCGCGCCAGTCGAATACGAAATCCCGCGCGAGGTCGTGGCCGAGGCCATCGTCAATGCCGTCGCCCACCGCGACTACAACAGCAACGGCAGCGTCCAAGTCATGCTCTTCACCGACCGGCTTGAGGTTTGGAATCCTGGAACCCTCCCCGCTGCGCTGACCCTCGAAGACCTCCGCCGCCCCCACAGCTCTATTCCGGGCAACCCGCTCCTCGCCGAACCCCTCTACCTCACCAAATACATCGAACGCATGGGCACCGGCACCCGCGACATGATCGCCCAGTGCCGCGCCGCCAAACTGCCCGAACCCGAATTCGCCCTCACTGATAGCTTCGTCACCACCATCCGCAGACCAGCCAGCGGGCAGGTCACCGGACAAGTGAAATTACGGCTAGAGTCACGGCTAGAGTCACGGCTAGAGTCACGGCTAGAGTCACCCCTGGCAGCGAAGGTCTTTTTACTTCTCAACAAGGAGCTACTTGGCAAAGCGTCGATCGCTTCCTTACTGGGTCACAAAACAGTCTCCGGGGAACTCCACAAGCAGATCAAACGGATGGTCGAGGCCAGAATCATCGAACGCACCATCCCTGACAAACCCACCAGCCGACTCCAAAAATATCGAATCACCGCCAAGGGGAGCGCCCTGCTCAACCAGTTAAAAAGGCAATCCTAAAATTCATGCCCGACCTCCTCGCCATCATCAAAGAAGAAGGCAGAGTCTGAGTATCTCACGCGAAGCCGCGAAGGCGCGAAGAAGAAAACAAGGAAATGAACAAATCCGATCCAAAGAATCCCCTTCGCGGCTTCGCGCCTTCGCGTGACACTC
>QIKC01000110.1 GCA_003232855.1 Verrucomicrobiales bacterium | reverse complement strand
ACGGGCCGTCGTTGCCGTTTTTCATGCCTTCCATATCGATGCAGATCACCTCGCAACGATTGGAAATGAAGTAGGCTTTGCCTTCGTGGATAAGTGGCGATGAACAGACGCCGAGGTATTCCCAATCGGACACCTTACCGGCACCGAGCTTGGGAATAACGAGCTGCCAAAGGAAGGCACCGTCTTTCTCGTCGAAGCACATCACAATGCCGCGGTCGCCATCATGCTGCGGATCACGCGGCGATTCGTTGTTGGTACCGATCAACACCTTGCCACCGCCGACGGTGGGCGTGCCGTAGCTCTGCTCTTGGCCACCCATTTGACATTCTGAGTGGTGGCGAGGTCGATTTTTTCGCTGCCCTTGATCTTCTTACCGGGTCCGATCTCAAGAGGAATGCCCTTGGCATCGGAGACCATGTTATTATGTGAGGTTCCACCCCATTCCGGCCAATCAGCAGCTGAGGTGACGGCGGCCGATATAATGAAGGCAACGAGTGTTCGGAAGATAGGTCTCATAAGTGGCGAATTAGGAGCGCGGACTTGCCGTCCGCTGGGTGCGATGTAAAAAAATAATGCTAAACACTAACAAACTCCCCTACTCGTTAGGGGTAATGGTGATGTTGTCTAAATAGACGCGTTTCTGGGATTGTGGCGAGAGCCCGTAAATACCGGGAGCTCCTTTGTTGTGGCCTTTTTCGTGCGCCACTTCGAGAGTCCAGGCGGCGGGCTCGGGGTCGCCTTTCGCCCAAGCCTTGGCGCGGATGGTGGCGGTTCCGTCGGCGTCGAGATCGACGCGGCATTTAAGAGTGTACCAGGTTTTGTATTTCACCGGGAATTTCACCGACTCTTTGAGACGCTCTTGATTGGAGCTGACCTCGAGCAGGTTTTGGTTGCCTTTGAGGACGATTTGATAGCGCTGGTTGATGAGCCCGACATCGGATTTGATGCGGCGGTTGCCGTCGGTCATGATGTCGGCCTGCATGGTGTAGCCCTTCAGATCGGGGTGGCCGATGAAGACGGTCGAACGCTGGAAGAGCACTCGGTCGAGCGTCTTTGCCATCACTTTGTCGCCATCCAAATCGTGAATCTCCCACTTCAACCGAGCGCCGATCCATGGCAACGGCGGGTAGGCAAATTTCTCACCGGGAGTATCTGCGCGGTCGTTCGTGAGGGCATACCCTTCGAAATTTTCGACAAAGGGCAATTTGCCCAACACGCGACCGCGAAAGATCCCCTCCAACGTGCCGTCGCTCCCCTTCCATGCCCCGGCCGAGGTCTTCGCCTCGACGGCGGCGGAGATCGTATCGCCGGAAAAGGTGGCGTCCATCTCGGTCTTCACCTTGGCGGTGGGCGGGACGAATTTGGCGAACTCTGCAGTGGCGCTGACGCCGACGACGTTCCCTGCGGCGTCGAGTTGTTGGAATGTTAAGGTCTGCTGCTCACCGGGCTGCAGCAGGACGTCGGTCGGGATCGCGCGCAGCTCGACCGGGGCACCGAGCTTCACGGGCGGGGCGGGCGCGAATCCCTGTCTGCTGGAATTTCCAACAGTAGAGCTGCTTGGTGGTGTGCAGATAGAGGCGGCCGCGTCGCTGATCGTCGGCGAGCCGATCAGGTTGCCTTCGAGCTCAAGGGTGTGGAGTATTTTGGCACCCGCATCGGAGGGTTCGATGATATAAAATTTGCCACTGAACAGCGGCACGAAAAGTTTACCATCGCAGTAGAGCGGCGATGCGTGGAGGTTGTTGTTGCCCAACTTCTCGCGCCACAGCACCTCGCCGGTGACGGCGTCGATGCAATTCAGCTCGCCGACTTTGGATACCTGATAGACGCGATTGCCGACGAGGGTTGGCGAGCTGGTGAAGGCGCTGGTGGGGTTTCGCCAAACCTCTGCGGACGGCGGCAGCACCGCCTGCTCTGCGGCGAGGTCGATCGATGCCGGCATCTTGACGGCGATCATCCGTCCCTCCTCGGTGGTGTCGATGTTCTCTCGCCCATGCGGGCAAATGATGGTGTCACCGAAGATGATCGGGCTGGAATTGACGCCGCCATAGCTCATGTGGAAGCGCCACAGCGGCTTGCCGTTTTTGGCATTGATGCAGACCAAATTTCCATCGCCGGTGCCTGCGTAAAACACGCGCGTCCCGTAACGGGATTCGACCACCGGGGTCGAGAAGGAGCTATCCTTCGGGGCGGTTCCCGGTTGGCTGACCCAGACGATGGCGCCGCTGCGCTTGTCGAAAGCGTAGAAGCGATCACGCGCGGGGCCCTGTTTGCCCCAGTAACTGGTGATGCAGTGCATGATGACCAAGTCGCCCTCGACGATCGGCGCACCGGTGCGGCCATTGGGAAAAGTGAGGCGACCGAAGCGCTCCATCATCGAATGCTCCCAGAGAATTTTTCCGGCAGCGCTGATGGCGACGAAGCGGCCGTTGGTGGTCTGGAAGTAAACGTTCTTGGTCTCTGGATCAATGGCGGGGGCACCGATGGAGTAGCGGTCGTAAATGGTGTCGCTGATGTAGTCGCGAAAAGCGTGAACCCAAATCAGCTGGCCGCTTTCGGCATCGAGGCAGGAGATCGTCTCCTCGACATCCGTGCCCTCGCCGCGGTAACCCAAGACGAACACCTTTCCATCGGCGACCACCGGGGTGCCGCGTCCCATCATATCGAAAGTCCACGCGGGTTTTTCATCGAACCCCCAGCCCGTGTATTTTTCTGGAGAAACCCCGTCGCCATTAGGGCCGCGCCATGCGAACCACTGCCCGCCCTCGCCAACGGGCTCGACGGGCTCGGTGGGCTCGGCGGCCAAAGACACCAGCGGTGTGAGCGCCGAAGCGCAGAATACGGAGAGGAGCAAGGACAGACCCAGTTTTGGCATAGAGGAGTTGAGTAACGGGGTGGTGGGATTTGGGCGCAACGAATTTTTCCACCATTCCCATGCAGCAATGCCCGGAGCGGTGTCGATATCAACACCCGGCGTGCAGCCCGCCTATTTGCCGCTACCGGCGGCCATTCCCAGAAAGATCCGACCGCTTGACACGGCGCCCCCGAGAGACTATAGCAAGCGGCTCGCGCGAACGCGGATCGATCCGTCTAACCGCCAGCAAAGACCCACCAAGAAATACGGCCATGTCCCAGATTAACGTCATCCTAAAAGAAAAAGTCGAAAACCTAGGCGCGGAAGCGGATGTGGTGAAGGTGAAGCGCGGGTTCGCGCTCAATTTCCTCGTACCGCAGGGCAAAGCCTACGAGGCCACCACCGCCAATTTGCGACACATTGAGGCGCTGACCAAATCCCGCGCCCTGCGCGAGGCCACCGAGCTGGAGTCGGCGACCAAACTCGCCAACCGCCTCAACAAGCAGCGCCTCAAATTCGAACTCGCCACCGGCGGCCAAGGCGGCAAGGCCTTCGGCTCGATCACCGTCAAAGATATCGCGACCGCACTGGCCGACACCGACCGCCAGTTCCGCGACATCGAACGCCGACAAATCCTCCTCGCCAAGCCCATCAAAAGCACCGGCGAATTCGAAGTGGAGATCAAACTGCACGCCGATGTCTCCGCAACTCTGAAGCTCAAGGTCAACGCCAAAGCGACAGAAAATACCGCCGACGAAGA
>QIKC01000201.1 GCA_003232855.1 Verrucomicrobiales bacterium | reverse complement strand
CAAAATCTGCCGGTGGTGGTGTTTATCAAGGGTGTCGCAGTGGGTAATCTTCATGTCTCGGTGCTATCGCTTCAGGTTTCAGTGTTTCGCCCCTCCAAAAAGAAGGGGTCTGGGGCGGGTAAACCCACACGCCGAAGCGGGCTTTCGCCCGGCACCGACCCGCTGATCTCCCACCAAATTGTTTTCGTTCGGCAGCTGCTCCGACCCGTCTGCCACCAGCGAAACCACAGAGTATCATCCCTGTCCGTGTCCCCCGATGGCGACTGCCAAATCACCGCCGCCCAGAGACCGTAACTTCACCACGACCAACACGACAAGATTTTTCGTTCCCAAAACGAAAAAAAATCTCCAGCCCGCCCCACAACAGGGAACCATTCCCCGCCGATTCCACAATCGCCCAACTCACTATAACCCGAGACCAAAAACTTCGCTCCCGAACGGCGGTAAGTTCTCAAAAAAAGACGCTTTATTCGCCCGCCGCCCTTGCTAACAAAGCAATATTCGTGCTAGCTTCTCAGCCTTAGCGGCTTGTGTCGACGCGGCACCGGAACAACAGGCCAAAGCCGAGCGTGACGATACAGGTGACCGGCCACATCCAGGCGTAGTTGATCAGCGCCGAGAGCCCGCCCGCTTCGTCGAGTTTCACCGGCAGCCAGCCGATTTGTGCAATTTCCGCCGCCGTCGTCACTCCCGATTTGATCAAGATCGTATACAAGTCAGTGCGCACCCACAGCACTAGGCAAAACGACACCACGCAGCCGGCCACCAACCCGCCCACGCTCGACCGAATCCGATCGCCGACCAGAGCCGCCAAAAACAGCCCCAACAACGGCCCGGTAGTATAGGCGATCATGCCGAAGGCCAAGTTGACCATGTTGATATCGCCGCGCAGACGATCCAGCCCGATCGCGAACGCGGATAACGAAATTCCCCAGAAGACGACCAGCATCCGCGAGTAGCGAACCAGCCGCGCCTGTGTCGCCGCGTCGTCCGCCAACCCATCCCCATGGAAAAACAAAGAGAGCGTGGTCTGCGAGAGCGCCGCGAGAATCGAATCCAAGCTGGAGATCGCCGCAGCAAAAATCCCCGCGATAATCAGCCCGCGCAGCCCGACCGGCAGCGTCGTGGTAATCCAAGTGGGGAAAACAAAATCGCGGCTGGCGATAAACAACTCCTGCTCGGCCGCAGACGCGCCGTTAATTTGGTAGTGAACGAAGAGTGCCGCGCCGACCATCAGCATCAAAAAGGTCAGGAACTGTCCCGCCGAACTCCACATGATCGCCTTGCGCGCGTCGGCGGCCGAACGACAGCAAAACATGCGCTGCGCGTTGAGCTGGTCCACCCCGAAGGCGTTGAGGTTGAGGAAGGGCGTGGCGATGATGGCGACCCACAGGGTAAAGCCGACCGCCGGGTCACGAGAGAAGTTCAGCAGGGTGAACTTGCCGTGCTCCCCCGCCTCCGGCACCGCGCCGCCGACTCGGAACAACGTCTCCCACCCCCCGTCGAGCCCATTGACGATCCAGAACAACGCCGTCAGGCCGCCGATAGTAAACAGCCCGAACTGCATCACATCCGTCCAAATCACCGTGCGCATCCCACCGATCAACGTCCACAGAATCGCGAACGCGCCGATCACCCAGATGCAGTGGTGAAACTCCCAGCCGGTCACCACTTTCAAAGCCAACGCCGCCACCAGCACTCTCACACTTTGCCCCAAAATGCTGCCCACCGAAAAAATCACCGTCGCCAGCCGCTTCACGCCGACCCCCAGTCGGTTGCCCATGTAATCATACGGGCTGTAGATTTCCTGCTGGTAGTAAACCTTCACAAAAAACAGCCCCACCAGCACCCGCGCCATCACCGAGCCCAACGCCCATTGCAGATAGGTGAAATTCCCCTCCAACGCGAACACCACCCCCGGCACGCCGGTGGCGATGATCGACCCGCACACCGCCTGCCACGGCAGCGAACGCCCGCCGAGGAAAAAATCTTTGATCGTCCCCTGCTTGCCGCGCATCAAATGCCCCACCAGCGTCGTCAGCCCGAGGTAGCCAAAAACCACGAACCAATCAACGACGGTAAAGTACTCATGGATCTCCTTCATCGGCGGCAACGCTCCCGCGTGATCGACGAAAGATCAATACACGATTCGCGACCGCCGCTTGCCCCGCGCGCCATGCTCGCTAATCTTCGAAGAATGCCTCAGGATCTCTCGCCTCTCGCCGCCCTGCTGCGCCGCCGCACCGCCACCATCGCCGACCACGACTGGCGCGACCGCGATCCCGAAGCCCACCTCGCCGCGCTGAAATCGGTCTCCGAAGAACTCGAACAAGCCCACACCGCCCTGCGCGGCCAAATTTCCCCACGTCTCGAACATTTCCTCAGCGGCTGCAGCTACGACAAAGCCCTCGCCCACATCGAAACCTCCGGCCTTGACACTTCACACTTAAAAACTTAAAACTTCCCAACCATGTCCCACCAACTACCCGCCCTCCCTTACGCCTTCGACGCCCTCGAACCCCACATCGACGCGCGCACCATGGAGATCCACCACGGCAAGCACCACAATGCCTACGTGACCAATTTGAACAAAGCCATCGCCGGCAACGCCGAGCTAGAGGCGAAGTCGATCTGCGAGCTGATCGCCGACCTCGACGCCGTGCCCGAAAACATCCGCGGCGCGGTGCGCAACAACGGCGGCGGCCACGCCAACCACTCGCTATTCTGGACCAGCATGGCACCCGGCAAAGGCGGCACGCCCTCCGGTGCCCTCGGCGACGCCATCGGCACCACCTTTGGCAGCTTCGACACCTTTAAGGAAGAGTTCGCCAAAGCCGGCATGACCCGCTTCGGCAGCGGCTGGGCCTGGCTTGCCATCGCCGATGGCAAGCTCGTCGTCAGCTCGACCGCCAACCAAGACAGCCCGTGCATGGAGGGCAACAAGCCGCTGCTCGGCCTCGACGTCTGGGAGCACGCCTACTACCTGAACTACCAAAACCTGCGCCCGGCCTACATCGAAGCCTGGTGGAACGTCGTCGATTGGGACGCGATCGCCGCCCGCTTCGCCGACGCCTCGTAGGTCAGACGGCACGCACCGCCCAGCGCAACTTCGCCGGTGCCGCGCGCGGATTGCCGCCGATCTCCGCCGCAGACGGGCGGATGATCTCGCGAGCGATCTCCTGATAGACGCCACTGCGCACACCCTCGCGGAAGTGCCGCTTCACGCGCCGGTCCTCGCCCGAGTGAAAACTCAAAATCGCCACGCGACCGCCCGCCCGCAGGCAGTTGGGCAACTGCGCGAGAAAGGCGTCGAGCGCCCCAAACTCCTCGTTCACCGCGATGCGGATCGCTTGAAATACGCGACTGACCGCCGCCTTACGCGCATCCGCATCGGCCCCCTCAGATAGCGCGCGTTCGATCACCCGCCGCAGGTGCCCAGTCGTTTCGATCGCCGCCAACCGACCGGCCTCGGCGATCTCCCCAGCAATGCGCTCCGCCAGTGGCTCGTCGCCCCCCTCCTGCAACACCCGCGCCAGCTTGTCCGGCGCACAGCTCACCAACCAGTCGCGCGCCGAAACCCCACGCCCGGGATTCATGCGCATATCGAGCGGCCCGTCGTGCTTATAAGAAAACCCACGCTGCGGATCGTCGATCTGCATCGACGAGAGCCCGAGATCCGCCAGCACAAAGTCCAACCCATCCCCCCAACCAACCTTCGCCAACGCCCCAGCCAGACCCGCATAATTACAACGGCGCACCCGCAACACCTCTTCGCCATAGCCCAGCCC
>QIKC01000112.1 GCA_003232855.1 Verrucomicrobiales bacterium | reverse complement strand
TCAGGCTACGGCCTGCCGCCGACGAGGTGACGGGGGCGATGGCCGCGTGTGCAAATCGCTTACGCAAGAGTGATCCCGACCATCTCGATTCGAAAAAGTGGCTGTTCACGCGGGCGATGGAGGCCGAAGATAAGGGCTTGGCCGAGGCGTTGTTGCTGGAGATCACGAACCGATATCCCGAGCAAGCGATCGCCCTCTATATCCAACATCGTGACCAGCAACCGGTGGCGGGAATGTCTTTTGATCGCCTCATCGAGGCGATCGATGGGGCGGATGTCCCGGTGGGCGAACCGCAGCGTTGGTATGATTCGGGAACTAGGACAGAGATGTTCAAGTTATTCGGCCTGATGGTGGAGCGAGGGATGGCGGGGCGTGCGGTGACGATGTGGAAGCGTTGGCTACAGGTTTCCCGTGGTGAGATCGCTTCCGATATCGGGGGTGTGATCGGGTTCGCCGAGCAACTGGCCGGGGCGGGCGCTGCGGATCTGGCCGGGGAGGTGCTCGGCGATAGTTTCTTCGGGGCGCCGGATTCGTTGGCCGGGCTGCGTCTTCCCGAGCGTCCGGGGGTGCCGCTGGCGAAGATGGTGCTCGCTCCGTCGAAGCTCGACTTGCTCAAGGCGGTTCGGGAAGTGGGGGCGTTGGATGTGTTGGCCGAGCGTTGCGAGCGGAGTCTTTTCGATGGGGAGGAAGGGAGGATCGCGCAGTTGGCGATGCTGGTGGGGCTGATGCGTAATCCTGACGACGAGGGCGTTCGTGCGCTCGTGGATCGCTATTTCTGGATGCCGATCGGCCGGAGTGTGAACTGGTTAGGGGGCGTCGGCCCTACCCTCGCTTACCTGAAGGTCGCCGAAGGGGATTCAGTAAAGGCGGAGGGGATGCCTCTATTAAGGAATGTGTTAGGGATTGCAATGGAATATATCGCGAATGATGTGGATCGCGGGGTGATTCGAAATACAAGAGCGATGGAGAGTGTCGCCGCTTCAAGGTTGGCGCTGGCCTATGCGGAGGGCGACCGCGAGATTGTAGCCGAATCGGTGAGGACGTATTCCGACTGGTTGATAGCTAAGGTGGATCATGGGAGAAGGTTGAATATTCGCTCGGTATTGCCGATCATGCCGCAGCTCGTGGAGCTGGCAGATGCCGATCGCATCGGGGAGTTGGTCGCGGTCAGTGTTGCTCAAGTTGGAAAGCTCCGGAGCAATAGCAGGCGGATCGAAGGGGCAGCGTTGTTGCTGTCTCTCGCTGCGATTTGTCGGCAGGCGGGTTTGCAAAAACACGCTGATGTCGCGCTGGCGGCGGCGTTCGTAGAGCTGCTCCGCCCGACCGCCCCCGGCTGGATGTATGGGGATTCAAGTCATAGTTTCTATCCGGATTGGGATGAGAGTTGGGATGAGGATTGGGGTGGGGAGAAGGCCGGGCGAGCCATCGTCCGGTTGTTGGTCGGGCTTGGCGAGGGCGAGCGGGCGTCTGCCGTGATCGACGCGTTCGAGTACGGAGCGCGAATGGCACCGGTGACGGCCGACCTGCTGCGCTCCGAATTGGCGGCGATACGGAGGGTAAAGGCTGGTCGGGGCGGTGGTGGGCAGGCGGTGTCGTGGACCGTTTGGGACGAGGGCGCAGACCGGCCGCGCGCGGGATGGTATCTGGATGCGTTGGATATCGGTGGGAGGCGGTTGATCTATTCGGCGGACGGGGAATCTGACCTGAGCGGGCATTTGTGGGTGCGTGAAGTTGATAGGGCAACAGGCCTCTTCGACAAAGTTGGCGCTCCGCCGCGCGGTATCCATTGTTCGGGTGGTCTACCTCTCGATATCGATCACAACGGCAAATCGATGGCGATCATCGTCAAGAACGAAAGCGGGGGCGTGGGCTTCAAGGCGCCGGTGCCGGTAGCGGTAAGCGGGTGGAAAGATTTTTACGATCCCGCTCAGTGGGCTCCGAGCGCGGGTCGCGCGGCTGCGGGGTTTGTTGCGGGAGCGCCCAGTGAAGGCGGGTTTGGGGATCTGGAGACGATCGAGATACGCTGCCGCTTGCCTTTTGGCGAAAAAAAAATGAACATCGGCGGGCCGCTCGTCCCCTACGCCCCGCTGGTTGAGTATCGCTTGAGCGCCTTGGTGAAGGTGTCGAGCGCGGTGGTTCTAGGTCACGTGAAAGTGACTCCACAGCTTCAGGTATTGGACTCGGGCGGGAAGGTGGTGTCGCGGGTTTCGGCGATGGCGATCCGGGCGGCGGGTGATGGGGCGTGGCATTTGGCTAGAGCGACGTTTCCCGTCACCAAGAAGAATACCAAGAAGAATGCCAAGGCCGGCTATCTGAGGCTGGGCTTCGCGGTTGTGGGCGCGGCGGGCGCGCATTTTTCGATCACTTGCGCGGAGGTTTCGGTGGCACCACTGAATTCGATGGGGGAACTCTTCGTGCTGGGGCATCGGGTGAAGACGATGAATTTGTCGGAGGACGGGAGCCGATTGATTGTGGTGAGCGAGGATGGCGGGATTTTGTCGCTGGACACGCGGACGGGGGCGGAGGTGGGATCCACTCGCCTCGAACTCGAGGAGAGGGAGTGGTCGCGCTTTCTCGCTATGAAGACCTGCCGGTGATGATGGTCGTTCATCAGATCAAGCGCACGTACCGGCTCAGTTTATGCGAGATGGCGGGCGGCGGGCGGAGTTCCTTGCTCAAGACGTGGGAAGGGGGCGCTGCGGTGGCGATCTCGCCGGACGGGCGTTGGGTTGCCGTCCGGAAGGGAGACAAGATCGATCTCGGGTTCGTGAACCCTCCCGAGGTCACGTCTCGGTTGGAGATTCCCGGTTCGGGTTGGCAGTTCGGAGAGATGCGTTTCGCCCGGGGGCAGCCGGAGTTGAATATTCGCATCCGCCGGGGGCAACAGAATGGGGAAATATCAGTGGATCTCGGCGCGGCGCCGCCGGTGATCAGAATTCGCGAGGCGCGCCCTCTGGGGGAGGATGAGGCAATGGCTGCGCAGCTGGTCGAAGGGAGCCCGATTCGCGTTTGAGCAAGTCCTTGTGAGTCCCGACGATCGGTGGATTTATATTAACGACCAGTATGGTGTGGTGCGGCGTTGGGATTTGCGGGAGGGCGCGAAGGGGCGATAGCCTAAGGACTATAGGTCAAAACGATGCGCATGAAGCGGTCGGTGGTGTCGGGGAGTTCGACGATTACGGTGTCGCGTTCGGTGATCGAGGTTGAGTCGCCGTTGTTGGTGAGGGCGACGGGCTCGCTGTTCGGATCGGGCGAGCGTGTGATTCCGCTGCCGGTGGGGGTGAAGGTGGCGCCGTCGATCCAGGTGAGGAGGTCGGGGGAGAGCTGGACGGTGTAGCTGACGTCGATGGCTTCGTTGCGGGCAGGGAAGATGATTGCCAGGGCATGCTGGTCGGGGGCGAGTTCGATGAAGTCGTAGGTGATGATGGTGGATTCGCTTTGGTCGGCGTTCAGGAGGTGGGCGTATTCTTCGAGGAGGGTGAAGGCGTCGCCGTCGGGGTTGTCGAGCGGGCCGGCGCCGGGGTAGTTTTGATCGCTAGCCCATCCGGCGAAGCCGGGGACGACGGTGAGGGAGAATTGTTCCGATGCCGCTGAGCCTTCGGTGTCGCGCGCGGTGGCGACGATGCGATGGATGCCGTCGGGGAGGGGGTTTGCTGTGGTGGGATCGAAGGCGCCGATGATGCTGGAATACCAGGTGGGGGTGAGGGTGCCGTCTTCGCTGTCTGATCCGGTGGCGGTCAGATCGGCGAGGTCGGCGCGGGTGATGAAATCGCCGACGGCGCTTGCGGGTGGGGCGGCGGCGATGGTGGGAGCGGTGTTGTTCTGTTGGGCGGAGTTGCGGACGGTGAGGAGTTCGGCTGGTGTTAGGGCGTGGTCGTAGATGCGTAGGTCATCGATGAGGCCATCGAAGGGGCGCGATCCGCCGGAGGCGGTGAGGGGTTGGTTGCCGATGGCGGCGTCGACAGTGCCGCTGGTGTCGAGCACGCCGGTCTTGGCGACGGAGGCGACTTCGACGCCGTCTTTGAAAAGCCTCATGGTGGTGCCGTCGTAGACTGCGGCGATGTGGGTCCAGGTGTTGGTGGCCAGTGTGCCGACAGGCGAGATGAGCGTGGTGGTGTTGTCGTTGGTGCGCAGGCGTAGGCGCAGCTGTGTCTGGTTGAGGGTGGAGAGCATCCAGTAGTGATCTTGGTTTTGTTGACCGTCGGCTTTGGAGAGGAAACGGGCGTCGCTGGTGCCGAAGTCGTCGGCTCTGAACCAGAGGGCGATGGTGAGTTCGGTGCCGGGGACGTCGAGTGGGCCGAGGTCGACCGAGTCGTTTACGCCGTCGAAGTTGAGGGCTTCAGCATTTTGGCCGGTGGCGTAGATCGGTGCGTTGGAGGTGTCGCGCCAGGTTCCGCTGTCGATTTGGTTGTCGAAGGTCCAGCGGCGTGTCCAGTTTACGACGTCGGAGGAGGTGTTCGCGGGCGGTAGTGAGAGCAGCCAGTCGAGGATGGCATCGCGCGCTTCGGGGTGGATGATGTCGCGTCCGAGCGGTGGCATGCGCACGGCCGGATCGTTGCTAACAATACGTTGTAGCAACATGGAATGGAACGGATCCTGTGGGGCGATGACTCGCGTGAGTGCGCCGAGTCCGAGGTCGTTGGCGATGGCTCCATCGATGATGCCGCTGGCTTCGAGGGTGGTGTGATAATCCAAAACGAAGTTGGTCCCTTCGGGCGAGC
>QIKC01000081.1 GCA_003232855.1 Verrucomicrobiales bacterium | reverse complement strand
TTCTCGAGACCGACCAGTTCCTTCAATCCAGCGTCTGTTACCTCTGTATTGTACAGGTATAGCACTTGTAGATTTTTGAGGGCGGCCAGCTCCTTCAGCCCCGCATCCGTGACCGCTGTGCTGCCGAAATACAGTTTCCGCAGGCTTCCGATACCTGAGAGGTTTTTTAGCCCCGCGTCGGTCACGGCCGAAGCGCCGAGATCTAGGCTTTGTAAATTTTTCATCATGGCCAGTTGCCCCAGCCCGGGATCGGTGACTTTCGTATGGCTCAGGTCGAGGGCTTGTAGGTTTTGGAGATTGACTAGTTCCTTTAAGCCTTCGTTGGTCATCCCCGTTCCTCCGAGACCGATGGCAAATGGCTCTGCCGGTGGTGGCAACTTCGCCAAGACTCCCGCCTGATACTTTAGCCAGAGAAACACGGGGAGCGAAGCGACGTCTTTGGGCCTGGATTTCAAGTAGTTCCAGCTACCGGCTTCGCCCTGCACGAGCCAGCCGGTGAGGGCGCCAGCCTCCTGCCAGATATCGAGCACCTCGCGGGCGAGCCCTTTGTCGGCTGGACGTTCCTTTGCTTCGTCTTTTACTTCGTCCTTTGCCTCGTTTTTAGCGTATGTGAATTGGACGCTCGCAGAGCAAACGATACAGGTGGCGATGAGGGTCGTGAGGCGTGTCATAGTGGCGATTTTTTTGGTGATAGGGAGTTTGAAGTGATGGGAATGAAGTCTGATGCGGGCAACTTCTGCGGGCAACTTCCCCAGCTTCCCGGCTGCGTCAACTTCCGGCTCGGCTGCGTGAGTAACGCGCATTCCGCAGCTTGCCTGATTTTGGAATCGGTCTTGTTGAGGCTTGTCGGAATAGCGGAGGATGGTTAGTGTTGGGGCGATGAGCAACGATGAACTCCTTCGCAAAGCTGTCGCCGCACGTGCGCGCGCCTACTCGCCCTATTCCAAATTCGCGGTCGGCGCGGCCTTGCTTTGTGCAGATGGCGAGGTCTTTCTCGGCTGCAATGTCGAAAATGCCTCGTACGGGCTAACAATCTGTGCCGAACGCAATGCGGTCTTTGCAGCCGTCGCTGCCGGGCGGCGAGATTTTGCGATGTTGGCTCTGAGTGTTTCCGGCGCCGGCACGCCCTGCGGCGCTTGTCGACAGGTTCTCAATGAGTTCGCGCCACGGCTGCCGATTTTGCTCGGTGACGAGGACGGGAAGTTGCGGGGGGAGGTATCGCTCGATCAACTCTTGCCTAATGCCTTCGGCCCGGGGAGTCTCTAGCGGTTGCCGATGAGCATGAGCGATTCCCTAGCAGACACACTTGAGCCTTCGGTGGCGCCGTCCCTGAGTAAACAGGTGCTGCTGGTGGACGATAATCCGACCAACTTGCAGGTGCTCTATCAGGCGTTGGAGGCACAGGGGTATGAGCTGCTGATCGCGCTCGGCGGTGAGGAGGCGCTGGGGATCGCGCAACAGGCGATGCCGACGCTCATCCTGCTCGATATCAACATGCCGGGTATGGATGGGTTCGAAACGTGTCGCCGTCTCAAGGCGAACCCGCAGACGCGGGACATCGTGGTTATCTTTCTCTCGGCTCGCGACGCTTTGGAAGACAAGATCGAGGGGCTGAAGTTGGGGGCGGTGGATTATGTGAGCAAACCGTTCCAGTTTGAAGAGGTCGTCGCTCGGGTAAAAACGCAGTTCGAGCTGCGCCGGGCGCAGATCGAACTGCAGCGTATGCACGAGAAGGCCGACTCGCTTTTGTTGAATATTTTACCGCGTTCGATCGCCGAGCGGCTGAAGGAGAACGAACGCAACATCGTCGATGCGATCCCCGAGGCGACGATCTTGTTTTGTGACCTGGTCGGGTTCACGCCGCTGGCGGCTCGCCTCGAACCGAGCGAGGTGGTGGCTCTGCTGAATGGAATCTTTACCAAATTGGATCAACTGGGCGAGCGACGGGGCTTGGAGAAGATCAAGACGATCGGCGATGCCTACATGCTGGCGGGCGGCGTGCCCGACCCGATGCCGAACCATGCGCGGGCGGTGGCCGAGTTCGCGCTCGACGCCATCGCGCTCATTCCCGAGGTGGCAGCGGCGGCCGGGGTGCCGATCGACGTGCGTATCGGCATCCATAGCGGGCCGGTGATCGCTGGGGTAATCGGCGAGAATAAATTCGCTTACGACCTGTGGGGGGACACGGTGAACACTGCGAGCCGGATGGAGTCGAGCAGCGAGAAGGGCAGGATTCACATCAGCGAGCAATCGAAACGGCTCATGGGTGAGGGGTTCCTCTTCGAATCGCGTGGGCATATCCAGATCAAGGGCAAGGGCGATATGGAAACTTTCTTTCTGCTGGGACGAAAATAATGAAGCTACCGATCCGCCGAAAAGTCATCCTGTTCGTCGGCTTGCCGACGGTGGTTATCTACCTGTCGCTGATGGTATGGGTACTGAGTTACGCGAAGAGGCAGGCCGTGCGGATACACGAACAGGACATGGAGGATCGCGCTGGCATGGCCGCCGCTCGTTTTGATGACTACATATCGAAAGCGGCGCGGGTGGCCGATACTACCGCTCGCTTCCTTTCGCGGGTGCCAGAGATTACCGAGGAGCAAATCTACGCAGTACTGAGCGACAACGTCGGCTTGAGCGAGCGGATCTACGGCGCGGCGGTGGCCTTCGAACCGGGAAGCTTCAAGGCCGGGGACGAACTTTTCTGTCCCTATGCCTTCAAAGGCGGCGATTCCGATGCCGCTGGCGACTCAGTGAAAACCATGAACATCGACCGTGATGTCTACGATTGGTACGGGGACGAGCAGTGGGAGTGGTGGCATGCGGCGAAGCGCGCCGGGACGGGAATCTGGACCGA
>QIKC01000186.1 GCA_003232855.1 Verrucomicrobiales bacterium | reverse complement strand
AGGCGACTTTGGCACCGACCGCGTAGCAGGAGATGAGCATGCCCTCGATGAGCTGATGCGGGTCTTGGTGGACGATGTAGCGATCCTTGAATGTGCCGGGCTCGGACTCGTCACAGTTACAGATGAGGTAGACCGGTTTGGTATTGTTCGGCGGAATGAAGCCCCACTTCACGCCGGTGGGGAAACCGGCACCGCCGCGCCCACGCAGGCCGGAGGATTTCACCTCGTTGGTGATCTCGCCGGGCTCCATGGCGATCGCTTTTTTGAGCTGCTTGTAACCGCCGTCGCCGATGTAGGTGTCGATGGACGGATCCCATCCCTGGCGATCGACGTTGCGGAAGATCAGCCGGTGCTCGCGCTTGTGCGGTTCCTTGCCCTTGATGTATTTCGCGGCAGCCATGCTCAGTCGTATTTTTCCAGCAGCTCGCCGACGGTTTCAGGTTTCACTTCCTCGTGGAAATCGTCGCCCACCATGCACACCGGACCGGTGCCACAGCTGGCGAGGCATTCGGCGAACTCGATGCTAAATTTGCCGTCGGCCGAAATCGCAATCGGGTCGTGGTGGCTGACACCGGAGCGGTCGATACCCGCCGCAGCGCAGATTTTGTCCATGGTCTGCGCCCCGCCGGCCATGGCGCAGGAGAGCGTGCGACAGACGCGGATGTGGTATTTGCCCGGCGCCTTCTGCCGCAGGCCGGGGTAAAAAGTCACTAATTCGAGGATATTGATCGGCTCCAGCTCGAGCTTTTCTGCGACCCAGCGCACCCCGTCCTCGCTGATGTAGCCAAACTCCGCCTGCACCAGATGCAGCAGCGGCAACGAGGCGCTGCGCTTCTGATCCGCAGGGTAGTGACCGATGTATTCATCGGCTTTCTGATCGAGCTGTTCGGGTATTTCCATTCGGGAGAGGGCCGCAAAAAGGCACAAAGGGCGCAAAATTTCTGACTATGAGAGAGCGAACTTTCTAATTTCGAGTTTGGGGGATCCGAAGTTGATGAGGAGCCCGTGTTCGATACGCGAGGCTCGGAGGTAGCCCAGCAGTTGGGCGATGTGTTCGCTCACCAAAGCCTTGGTGGCTTTCAACTCGACGATCAGCTCCCCGCGCACGAGCAGGTCGGCTTTGAAATCGCCAAGGACGACGCCATCCTCATCGCGCACCTGCACGGGAACCTGCTGATCGACCTCGACCCCTGCTTTACGCAAACGGTTCACGAGCCCATTCTCATACACTTTCTCCAAGTGCCCGTGGCGCAGGTAGCGATGAAGCGCGTAACTCGCTTCGCGCACCGTATCACAAAGTTGGAAAATCGGATCCTTCATAAAGGCTGCACTATAGCGAAGGCATCGAACAATGCCCTGCCCTTTGCGTCCTCTGCGCCTCTTTGCGGCTAAAAAAGAAGTCATCATCGATCACACTCCCCCATCACGAAGTCGAGGCTGCCGAGGATTACCACCACGTCGCTCACCATATTGCCGGGCAGTAGTTTCGGCAGGATGCTCAGGTTGACGAAGGAGGGGCTGCGTGCGAATTTTTAGCCGGTGCGGCACGCCGCCGCCCTTCGAATTGATATAGAAACCGAGTTCGCCCTTGGGGTTTTCGGCGCCGAAGTAGATCTCGCCCTCCGGCGCGTCGATGCCCTGGGTGACGACGATGAAGTGGTGGATCAACTCCTCCATGCTCATCAAAACGCGATCTTTGGCCGGTAGGACGCCCTTTGGATCGACCACGTTGATCGGTCCGCTGGGCAACGTTTTGCACACTTGGCGCAGGATTTTCACGCTCTGGCGCATCTCTTCCATGCGCACGAGGTAGCGGTCGAAACTGTCCCCGTGTTCGCCGATCGGAATATCGAAATCGTATTGCTCGTAGCCTAGGTAGGGGTGTTTTTTGCGCAGGTCGAAATCGACGCCCGAGGCGCGCAAATTTGGTCCGGTGATCCCGTAGCCGATCGCGTCTTCTTTGGAGATGATTCCTACGTCCTTGGTGCGACCGAGGAAGATTTGGTTGCGCGTGAGCAGCTTGTCGATCTCGTCGATGGCCTCGCTCACCTCGTCACAGAACTGCTCCACGGCGGTGAGGATCTCCGGGGTGAGGTCGCGGGTCTGTCCGCCGATGCGGGTGTAACTGGTGGTGAAGCGGGCGCCGGTGATCTGCTCGCAGAGGTTATACACCGTCTCGCGCTGGGTGAACGAGTAGAGGAAAACGGTCATCGCCCCGACGTCCATCGCGTAGCAGCCGACGCCGAGCAGATGTGCGGAAACCCTCGCCAGCTCGCAGCACAGCACGCGCACGGCTTGCCCGCGCGGCGGCAGTTCCCAGCCCATCAGCTTCTCCACGGCGCAGGCGTAGGCGACATTGCTGGCCAGTGGTGCCAAGTAGTCGAGCCGGTCGGTGTAGGGCACGAACTGGTTGTAGGTCATGTTCTCGGCGATTTTTTCATCGCCACGGTGCAGATAGCCGATATCCGCATCGGCCTTGGTGATCACCTCGCCGTCCAACTCCAGAACCAAGCGCAGCACCCCGTGCGTGGCCGGGTGCGAGGGGCCCATGTTGAGCGTCAACTTCTCACCGACCAGATCGTCGGTGGTCTGTTGATAGTCCTCAAGCCCCCGCGCTACCTTGGCGGCAGTATCGGGTGCTTCATAGTCGTGCTGGGTGTCGGCCATCGGGCTCTTCGAGCCACGCGATCACGCGCGGCGGAAACTACTATTGTTCGCTGAAATAAACCAGCAAGGCGAATTTGTGAATTTTTTCACAAGCTCGTAACCCGCTAGTCATACGCGAGTTGCAAGCCATACCCACCCCCCTCCAAAGCGTCCAAAACGGTGCCAAATCTACAAGCTGAGCAAAGCGCTTGCACCCGTTGATCTCCGCCCGGGCGCAAATCGTCATCTCATCGCCGCCCAGCCGCGCCGATTCCTCGGGTTCTGTGGCGTCGAGACTACGAGCGATCCCGCGTTGACATCTCGCCCTGACCACCGCTCTATAGGCTGCCTATAATGACCCGTTTTCGACCCTGCATCGACCTCCACCGTGGCGCCGTTAAACAGGTTGTCGGCGGCAGTTTCGGCCCTGGGGAAGACGGTGCGCCGCGCGAAAACTTCGTCAGCGAGCTGCCGGCCGAGCACTATGCGGCGATGTACCGCGATGATGCGCTCACCGGCGCCCACGTCATCATGCTCGGCGCGGGCAACGATGAGCAAGCGCTAGCGGCGCTGGCCGCCTACCCGGGCGGCTTGCAAATCGGCGGCGGCATCACCCCGGCCAACGCCAGCCGCTGGTTGGATGCCGGCGCCAGTCACCTGATCGCGACCTCCTACCTGTTCGACGGCGCCGCCTTTTCCGAAACGCGGCTCGCCGAGCTAGTGGAGGCGATCGGAGCGGACCGCCTCGTGCTCGACCTCAGCTGCCGCGCGATAACGGGAGGCGGCTGGGCGGTCGCCAAAGACCGATGGCGCACCACCACCGACCTCGCCCTCACCCCGGATCTCCTAGAACGCCTCGCCGACAGCTGCGCAGAATTTTTGGTACACGCCGCAGATGTCGAAGGGCAATGCGGCGGCATCGACGAGGATTTGGTAAGCATGCTCGGCGCCTGGGGAGGGCGCCCCATGACCTACGCTGGCGGCGCGCGATCCCTCG
>QIKC01000271.1 GCA_003232855.1 Verrucomicrobiales bacterium | reverse complement strand
GGGTGTTCGGGGGCGAGCACGATGTAGGTGGCGCCGAATAGAGTGTCTGGGCGGGTGGTGAAGATGCAGATGCGTTTGCCGCTGTGGGGCAGCTCGAAACGCACGTCGGCGCCTTCGCTGCGGCCGATCCAGTTGCGTTGTAGCGCCTTGATGCCCTCTGGCCAGTCGAGCGGTGCGAGTTCGTCGATCAGGCGGTCGGCGTAGGCGGTGATGCGCAACATCCACTGGCGCATGGGTTTGCGTTCGACGGGGAAACCGCCGACTTCCGATTTGCCGTCGATGACCTCTTCGTTGGCCAAAACGGTGCCCAGTTCTTGGCACCAATTAACGGGCACTTCGGCGACGTAGGCCAGGCGGCGGGAGTCGATGAAGGCGGCGCGGTCGGCATCGCTCTCTTCTGGGTGTTCGGCTTTGCGTCGCTCTAACAGTTGTTCCACGGGGCGTGCGGCTTTCTCTTTGCAATCGAAGTAGGCGTTGTAGAGCTTGAGGAAGATCCACTGGGTCCAGCGGAAATATTTGGGGTCGGTGGTGTTGACCGTGCGATCCCAATCGTAGGAGAAGCCGATGCGTTTGAGCTGCGCGGTGAAGTGGGCGACGTTTTTTTCGGTGGTGACGCGCGGGTGTTGGCCGGTTTTTATCGCATACTGTTCGGCGGGCAGGCCGAAGGCGTCCCAGCCCATGGGGTGGAGGACGTTGAAGCCTTTTTTGCGCTTGTAGCGCGAGACGATGTCGGTGGCGGTGTAGCCCTCCGGGTGGCCGACGTGCAGGCCTTGGCCGCTGGGGTAGGGGAACATGTCCAGCGCGTAGAACTTCGGCTTTGAGGCGTCGAAGTCGGGGTCGCCGGGGTTGGCGGCGCGGAAGGTCTTGTGCTCCTCCCAGTGCTGCTGCCATGTGGGCTCGATTTGGTCGAAGGGGTATTGCTTGCGGCGTTCTGACATGAGGTGGTAAGTGGGAGTTCTTTAGACGGAATTAACAGAATTTACAGAATTAATTGATGATGGATTTTCAGCGACTGGTGGTGGCGACGGGGAACGCGCACAAGACGGAGGAAATTCGGGCGCTGTTGGGGGATCTGATTCCGGAGGTGGTCGATCTGCGGGCGCATCCTGAGGTGGGCGAGATCGCCGAGACGGGGACGACTTTCGAGGCGAACGCGACGTTGAAGGCGCTGGGTGCGGGGGCGGTGTTGGGGGATGACGTGTGGGTGCTGGCGGACGATTCGGGTCTGGAGGTGGACGCGTTGGGCGGCGCGCCGGGCGTGTATTCGGCGCGCTATGCGGGGGTGGGGGCGAGCGATGCGGCGAACCGCGAGAAGCTGTTGCGCGAGCTGATGGGTGTCGATGGCGCGGCGCGAGGGGCGCGGTTTCGCTGCGTGTTAGTGCTGGCGCGAGGGGCCGAAGTGCTGGCGACTTTCGATGGCGCGTGTGAGGGGGCGATCGCCGATGCTGAGCTGGGTGATGGCGGATTCGGCTACGATCCGCTGTTCGTGCCGGAGGGCGAGAGCGCGAGTTTCGGCGAGCTGCCGGCGGAGGTGAAGAACCGCATGAGCCACCGCGCGCGGGCGTTGGCGGGGCTGCGCCGGTGGTTGGTGGCGGGGTGAGAGGGGCGGGCTTTTTTCATCGAAAGCACCTCATCGAAAGTTCCTGGCACATTTTCATCAGTTTTCCCGAGCCGCTTTGTCTAAAAGGGCGTTTTTTGGCAGCGGTTGTTCTCAAGCACCTTCGGGCGGCGTCAGGAATCTTCGAGGATCAGGGTGCGGCCATCGCCGAGGGGGATTTCGGTTGGTCGCCAAGTGGGGCTTTGGTCATACTGCCTGGAATCATCCCCTACAGGTTTCCTTTCCTGATTGAACCAAGTGAGATTAGGTTCGTCGTCGGGGATCCATTCCTTGATGGCTTGCCAGGGTGGCTCGATGGGTTCCATGGTTTCGATATCGAAGGGCGGCGGTGGTGGACGTGGGAGACAAACAATGCCTTCCCAGAGGCCGTGGAGGCGGAGGAAGAATTCGATTTCCTCACTGTCTTCATGGTGCCCTTGCAATTAATTAAGTGCCAGGTACTGTCGAGTTACTGTCGAGCGCAACTTTCACCAGTATCCTAAGCTAACTCACCCAATGAAAACCCGCAGAAACTTCCTCATCACCGCAGCAGGTGCCAGTGCAGGCACCGCTTTATCCCCACTCAGCTCACGCGCCGCGCAAAAAGCCAACTCCGACAAAGCGCTGTTCTCCGTAGGGCTCATCGCCGATGCCCAATACACCGACGCCAAACCTGGTGGCATCCGCTACTACCGCAAAAGCATCGACAAACTCGGGGTAGCGGTCAAAGACATCAATCGCGCCCAAGTAGATTTTTCCATTCATCTCGGCGACCTCATCGATCGCGAGTTCTCCAGCTTCGATGACATCCTAGAACCACTAAGCGAACTCAAAAACCCCGTGCATCAAATTCTCGGCAATCACGATTTTACCGTCGCAGAAGACAAAAAAAATCAAATCGCTGGCAAGCTGGGCATCAAAAAAACCTACCACTCATTTTCCCAATCAGGTTTCCGATTCATCTTTCTCGACGGCACCGACCTCAGCACCTTCGCGCAGCCCAAAGGCAGCGACCTGCACGCAGAAGCCACCGCCATGCTCACCGAGTTCAAAGCCAAAAAACGCAAAAATGCCCAGGATTGGAATAGCGCAGTAGGACCCAAACAGTTTGCGTGGCTCAAAAAACAACTCACCGCCACTGCCGCCGCAGGCGAAAAAGCCATCGTCTCCTGTCACCACCCCATCCTACCCGACAACGTGCACAACTTGTGGAACGACCAAGAGATGCTCAGCCTGATGGATCAGCATGCCGACACCGTCATCGCCTGGTTCAACGGACACAATCACGCCGGCAACTACGCCCAACACCAAGGCGTGCACTACGTCACCATCCAAGGCATGGTCGATACTCCCGATCGCAACGCCTACGCCGTGCTCGACGTGCTCCCCAACGCCCTGCGCATTCGAGGCAGCGGCCGCGTCCCCAGCCGCCTACTGACCTTTTGACCCCCCCCTCCCCATTTTTTTGCAGCGCGGCAGCCCCGAGTGCTTCGCCCCCTTCTTTTTGCAGGCTTGATTTATTAAGCTTGGTGAAATACCTTGCCCCATCATGAACAAAATTTTACCCAAGTGCTTGCAGCTCTACTGCTAGGAATTTGCTTTTTGCGGGGTGTCCCTGAGGACGTTGTTGTGGAGATCGGAGAGGGGGAGAAAGGGGGTTGGCCGAACTCGGGCAGGCTCGACCAGCGGTAGGAGCCGACCGCCGGTGGCCGCTCTCCCACCCCCTTGACGAGCCCCGCCCGCACCGGGTTGGGTTGGATGTAATCCAGCAGAGCCGAGGAGTAGCCGGCCTCCCCTGCGCCAGGTTCGCCTGCGGCGTCTCGACCAGCAGGTGGTAGCGATCGCCCATGAGCACGTAGGCGTGGATCCGCCAACCGGCGCGTTTGCCCGCCTGGGCGAGCGTCTCGACGAAACACTCCCGGTCCGCGTCGTCCGCGAAGATCGCCTCGCGGTGGTCGCCACGCACATCACGTGGTAGCCCGCTCCCGGGAACTCGATTCTGACTTGCCTCGGCATGGGGGGAGACCACCGTTGTTGGAGCCTTTTGCAAATTTTCCGTCCTGACCCGAATGGCACGTAGTTAAGAGGCATGGGAACGGACGGGAACATGGGTTACAGATAAACCGACCACATAGGTTACACTTTTTGACTCGTAGTTACTCTTTGCTCGTGTTGCAAGCG
>QIKC01000195.1 GCA_003232855.1 Verrucomicrobiales bacterium | reverse complement strand
CACGACGATGGGCAGTTGCGGCTCGACGCCGATTCCGATCTGCTGTGGTCGTCCTATCTCAACTACCGAGGACGTGCGGGCACCGAGGAGATGCGATTGGAATCCGATGTCGCTGGCAAGTTCCTCAACGAACTATTCCGCCGCCCGTCGCTCACAGCGCGCCTCGTCGATCTCGACGGCCGGCCCTTCGCACGCAGTGAAGGGAAGCTGACTTGGCGCTGTATCGCTGACCCGGAGTCTGCGTCTGGCGGCTGGAATCTGGAACTGCTGATGCCGGATGGCAAACCGGTGCCGCACTCGCTACGACTGCTGCCGGGTGCCACTGACTTCTACCTTTCCGACGAGACAATTTTCTCCGGCCCTCGCAGCTGGATCGGCGGCACCGACGTGCAGCCTAGATACGCACTTCCCGCGGAAGTGATCGAGAACGCGACTGGCGTGGCGTTCCTGATACGCGCCGGAGCGGATATCGCCCCCGAGCTAGCGGCGCGGATCGACGATGCGGTGATGTCGGTGACGATTCGTGCCGAGCTGGCACGCGGCCTGACTTCTGCGGACAGCGAGCACCTGCTAATGAAGGTCGGGGCGAGCGATGCCGAGCGCACGCGTTGCGAGGTTTTCGACAAAGATGGCTGGCGGGTGGTCGAGGAGGTCGAGCGCGCAGACGGGCGGATCGCGCACTACGATCGCAGCATATTGCACCGCATCGCGCCGTTGGTGGAGAGTATTTCTACTTCTTACGACCTCGAGCGCGAGGGCTTCAAGGCGCGTGTCACGCGGACTTTCCCGCAGGCATTTTCCGATTGGGCCACGGCCTTGCCGAAGGCGATCATTCTGGAGACGGACGAGGCACTCGGCAGCCTGTTGAGCGATCCCGTGCGGGCGTCGCTACGTTTCGAGGTGGTCAGCGAGGAGATCGACTGGTTTGATCTCAAAGTGGTGATCGAGGTCGAGGGGTACGACCTATCGACTGCGGAGATCAAGGCACTGGTGGCCGCGCGCGGCGATTTCGTGCGCACGGAAGGCGGGCATTGGATGCGCGTCGAGTTCGACCTCGAGGGCGCCCAGCGAGAGGCGGTCGAGCGACTGGGTATCGACCCCTTCGACCTGTCCGGGGAGAGCCATCGCATGCACGCCCTGCAGCTCAGCGACCCCGCCGTCAAAGAGGTGTTCGACCCGGCCGCATGGGAACGCATTTGCAAACGCTCCGAAGAGGTCAAGTTACGCGTGCGCCCCGCGGTTCCGCCCAACCTGAAGGCCGAACTTCGCCCCTATCAAATCGAAGGATTCCATTTCCTCGCCTATCTATCCACCAACAATTTCGGCGGAGTGCTGGCCGACGACATGGGACTGGGTAAGACCGTTCAGGGTCTGTGCTGGTTACTCTGGCTACGAGGTCGGTCGAGCAAGCCGGAGCCGGCTCTGGTGGTCTGCCCGAAATCGGTGCTCGACGTCTGGGCTGGCGAGGCATTGAAATTCGCACCGGAACTGCGGGTGCAGGTGCTGCGCACCAAGGACGAGCTGGATATGGATGCTCTCGGGAAGGACATTGATCTGCTGGTGCTCAACTATGCTCAACTGCGGGTCTGTGAGGAAAAACTGTGTTCCCGCGAGTGGCTGGCGGTGATCTTGGACGAGGGGCAGCAGATTAAGAACCCCGATTCGAAGGCGGCCAAGGTCGCGCGCAAACTCCGCTCGGAGAGCCGCGTGGTGCTTACCGGAACGCCCATCGAAAACCGCCTGCTCGATGTCTGGAGCCTGATGTCCTTCGCCATGCCGGGGGTTTTGGGTGATCGTAAGTATTTCCGCGAGCGTTTCGACCGGCGTAAAGACGGCGGCACTCAGGGATTGCTCTCGGCGCGGTTGCGGCCGTTCTTTTTGCGCCGGACAAAAGGGCAGGTCGCCATGGATCTGCCGCCGCGCACCGAGGAGGAGGTCTTTTGCGAAATGGAGGGGGTGCAGGCCGAACTTTATCGCAGCGAATTGGAGCGCACTCAGAAGACGCTGCTCGGTCTCGGCTCCGAGAAGGAGCTGCGCCAAACAGCCTCGTGGTGTTGCAGGCGCTCATGCGTTTGCGCCAAATTTGCTGTCACCCGGGACTCATCGACCCGAACGCGATGGAGGCGGAGAGCGCCAAGCTCACCGCCCTCTTTTACCTCCTCGACCAGTTGCAAGAGGAGGGGCACAAGGTGTTGGTGTTTTCGCAGTTCGTGCGCATGCTCGACATCATCAAGGCGCGACTGGAGGGCGACGATCGGCCTTTCTGTTACCTTACCGGTCAGACCAAAGATCGGGCGAAGGAGATCGAAACTTTCCAAACCACCAAAGACCCTGCCGTGTTCCTTCTTTCGCTGAAGGCGGGTGGTAGTGGTCTCAACCTGACGGCGGCATCGTATGTGGTGCTTTACGATCCGTGGTGGAATCCGGCGGTGGAGAACCAAGCGATCGACCGGACGCACCGCATCGGTCAGACCAGTCGCGTCATCGCCTATCGACTGCTGATGCGCAACACCATCGAGGAAAAGGTGCGCCTGTTACAGGAGCAAAAGCGGCAAATGATGGGCGATGTGCTCGGGGAGAACACGTTCTCGCGCAATTTGGAGATGAAGGATATCAAGTT
>QIKC01000087.1 GCA_003232855.1 Verrucomicrobiales bacterium | reverse complement strand
ATGCCCGCGCGGCTGGCGGTGGCCTTCGAGGAGAAGTTCGGCATCCTACCGATAGAGGCTTACGGCTGCACCGAGTGCTCGCCCGGAGTCGCCGTCAACGCCCCTGACGCGCACGGCACGGAAGTTAATCAAACCGGTAACCGCCCGGGCACCATCGGCCTGCCGCTGCCGGGCATGGCGGTGCGCATCGTCGATCCAGAGAGCGCCGAAGTCCTCGGTTTCGACACGCCCGGCCTGATGTGGGTGAAGGGACCCAACGTCATGCGCGGTTACCTCGACAAGCCGGAGCTCACGCGCGAAGTGCTGGTCGATGGTTGGTACAACACTGGCGATATCGCAGCGGTGGCCGAAGACGGCTTCATCACGATCACCGATCGCCTCAGTCGCTTCAGCAAAATCGGTGGCGAGATGGTGCCGCATATCAAAATCGAAGAGACCTTACACGATCTAGCGCAATTGGAGGAGCAGAGTTTTGCCGTCGCGTCTCTGCCCGACGAGCGCAGGGGGGAGCGGCTAGTGGTGCTGCACACCTTGGAGGATTCGCGCATCGCCGACATCGTATCTGCGCTCGGCGGCGCCGACCTCCCCAACTTGTGGAAACCGAAGGCCGACGCATTTTTCAAGGTGGACGCCCTGCCCTACCTCGGCACCGGCAAGTTGGATCTCAAAGCGATCAAGACGCTGGCTGCCGAGCGCGCCGGGTAATTAAAAATTGAAGATTACCGACGTTTTCGGGGTGGTGAAAAGCGCAAAACGGGTCAATGCTCCGCCCCATGGAAAATTCGATATTGCCGTGTTTGGAAATTGGTGCTCCGCGTGATGAGGCCGAGCTGAGCGTCATCTTAATGCACGGGCTGGGTGCCGATGGGCACGATTTTGCCGATGTGGCCGAGGCGCTGGCCGCCGCTGCAGAGCCGCGCGCGTGGCGTTTTGTGCTACCGCACGCGCCTGTGATACCGGTGACGATCAATATGGGCGCGGAGATGCCGGCTTGGTACGATATTCTCGATATGGCAAAGCGGCGCGAGCTGGACTGGGAGACCGTCGCCGCCAGCCAGAAGAATATCGAGGCGCTGCTCGCCCGCGAAGTGGCGGGGCGGGTCGCCCTAGCCGGTTTTTCGCAAGGCGCGGCGATGGCGCTGCATGTCGGCCTGCGCCATCAGGCGGAAGTCGCCGGGGTATTGATGATGTCTGGGTATTTGTTAGAATCTGAAGATCAACCCTGCCCGCAGCGATCGCACGCACTGCCGATCGGAATTTTCCATGGCAGTGACGACTCGGTGGTGCCCTTCGAGGCGGCGGAAGAAACGATTGCCTGCCTAGAGGCGGCTGGCTTTACCCCTGACCTCAAGCGTTACGAAGGGCTCGAACATTCGGTCGCCGAACAGGAATTGCGCGACGTGTTCGCGTGGTTGGAGGCTCTGGGCTAGCCGAGGGAGAAATAGTCGGCGCTCTGGTAGTTGCCGTCGGCCATCTTGGCGAGCTGCATGGTCACGTCGGTGAGCAGTGAGCTGGCGCCGAAGCGGAACAGGTCGGGCGTCAGCCAGGCGTCGCCGAGCGTCTCTTTGACCATCACGAGGTAATGCAGCGCTTGTTTGGCGGTCTTGATGCCGCCGGCCGGCTTCATGCCAATTTTCTCGCCGGTGGCGTAGTAGTGATCGCGGATGGCCTCGAGCATCACCAGGCTGACAGGCAGAGTTGCGGCCTGGGGGATCTTGCCGGTGGAGGTTTTGATGAAGTGGGCGCCGTTGCGCATGGCGATTTCGCTGGCGAGGCGCACTTTGTCGTAGGAACCGATCTCGCCAGTTTCGAAAATTACCTTCAGGTGGGCTTTGCCGCAGGCCTTGCGCACCGCGCGGATTTCGCGACCGACCAGCGCTAGGTCGCCGCTCAGAAAGGCGCCGCGGGCGATCACCATATCGATTTCGGTAGCGCCCTCGGCGACCGCGAAACGCACATCGTCCAGGCGTAGATCGAGCGGAACCTGCCCGGCGGGGAAGGAGGTGGCGACGGAAGCGATCCTTCGCGGTGGCGACGAGGTTCGGGTAGACGCAGACTGTGGCGCAGGGCGGGCAGTGGTAGCGGGCGTCCATCGGCCGCAACGCCTTGCGGCAGAGTTGCGCCACTTTGCCGGGGGTGTCGGCGCCTTCGAGGGTGGTGAGATCCATCATCGACACTGCAAGCTTGAGTCCGCCGGCGATTTTTGCCCCGGCTTTAATGCTGCGTTTGGTGAATTTGGCGGCGCGTTCTTCGACGCCGACTTGATCGATGGTTCTCATTTTGTTCGAATTGTTAGGTCGAGGCACCTAGGGGTTAGCTGAGGCGCACCATGTCTTTGACCGACTGCATCCAGAGGTAGCAGAGGCCGCGCCACGAGTAACGGAAGGTGCCGTTGCCGGAGAGTTTAATGAGGCCGCGGTCGAGGTTGTGATCGACCTGGTCGCGCATCTCGCGCTCCATCAAAAGGCTGAGCTGCGCATCTCGCGCTCCATCAAGAAGCTGAGCTGTTCGGGTTCGTCAGTTTGCAAATCGGCCGTGTCGATGCCGCGACCGTTGAGGAAAATTTTGTGAACATCGACCATTTCGGCGAACGAGGGGACGTCGCGTAGACGCACGCGGTTGAGTTCGACACCCGGCGGGACTTTCATCGAGTGACCAAAAGGATAATTCCAGGTGGTCCAGATTTTGCCGTCGCCAGTGCGCGAGGAGATGCTGGTGTAGGCGAAGGCTCCGTGGGGCTGGCAGTTCAGGTTGATGGTGGCTTGTGCCTTTGATTCGCTGTCATAGAAAGAGCGCACGAATTGGTCGATGCCTTCCGACT
>QIKC01000148.1 GCA_003232855.1 Verrucomicrobiales bacterium | reverse complement strand
CCTCGCCGCCGTCTTTTCCGGCGCCGGGGCCGAGGTCGATGAGGTGATCCGCGCGGCGGATGGTGGCGCTGTCGTGCTCGACGACCACCAGACTGTTTCCCTGATCGCGCAGCGCCTGCAGGGTGTCTAAGAGTTTGTCATTGTCGCGTGGGTGCAGGCCGATGGTGGGCTCGTCGAGCACGTAGAGCACGCCGCGCAGGTTGGAGCCGAGCTGCGAGGCGAGGCGGATGCGCTGGCTTTCGCCACCGCTGAGGGTGGTGGCGCTGCGGTCGAGCCCGAGGTAGCCGAGGCCGACCGATTCGAGGAAGCGCAGGCGTTGCGCGATTTCTGCGAGGATGTCACGGGCGATGATTTTTTTTGTGCCTTCGAATCCGAAGCTGGCGATGGCGGTGCCACGGGCATCAGGCCGAGGCTGTCGATGGTGGATTCGCCGATCCAGACGCTGCGCGCGACGGGGTTGAGGCGGGCGCCGGCACAGGCGGGGCAGGGCTTTTTCTCTGATTCGTCGATGCGCGCGCGGCGGTTTTCTTCGTCCAGCTCAGCGGCGGTGACGGAGTCGAAATGGCTGGCGTCCGGGCCGCTGCGTGCGGTGATGTATCCGTAACCGCGGCAGGTGCGGCACCAGCCGTGCGGGCTGTTGTAAGAAAAAAGGCGCGGGTCGAGTTCTTCAAAAGCGCGCTCGCAACCGGGGCAGGACATCTCCGAACTGAGCACGGTGAGCGCACCTGCGGCGTCCATCAGGCGGGCGGTGCCGCGACCGTATTGCAAGGCTTTGGAGACAGAATCAGCAATGTCTACCGCTCGCGCTCGCGGTTCGAAGTTGGCGATCACGGCGTCGATGTTGTGCTCTTTGAAACGCTCGAGCTTTTCGAATCCGGCGCTGGGCAGGAACGCGCCATCGACCAATAGCTCGTCGATTCCCTGGCGCTGCGCCCAGGTGGCGATGTCGGTGTGGAACCCCTTGCGCGCCTTGACCAGCGGCGCCAGCAGACGGACGCTGCCTCCTTTGAGCGCGGCGCGCACGGTGCTGGCGATGGCGGTGGGACTTTGTTTTTCGACGGCGACGCCGCAGTCGGGACAATACTGGATGCCGACCTTGGCGAATAGTAGGCGCAGAAAATGGTAGATTTCGGTGACGGTGGCGACGGTGGATTTGCCGCCGCCGCGGCTGACGCGCTGTTCGATGGCGACGGTGGGCGGCAGGCCGGACACGGCATCGACATCGGGTTTCTCCATTTGCCCGACGAACTGCCGCGCGTAGGCGGACATGCTATCGAGAAAGCGTCGCTGTCCCTCGGCGAACAGAATGTCGAAGGCGAGCGTCGATTTCCCGGATCCGGAGAGGCCGGTGATGACGGTGAAGCTGTCGCGGGGGATATCGACGGTGATGTTCTTGAGGTTGTTTTCGCGAGCGCCGCGTACGCGGATAGAGTTTGAAGTTTGAAGTTTCAAGTTTTCAGGTTTGCGTTTTGCTACCTGAGAAATTTGCGATCGCTCTCCTTGAAACTTGAAACTTGAGCCTTGAAACTGCTGCCGCAGGTAGCGTCCGGTGTAGCTGTCCGCGACTTCTGCGACCTGTTCCGGTGTTCCGGTGGCGACGATCCGCCCGCCGCCGACTCCGCCTTCGGGGCCGAGGTCGATGATGTGGTCGGCGCACTTGATGACCTCGGTGTTGTGCTCGATGACGACGACGCTGTGACCGGCATCGACTAGGCGTTGGAAGACCGCCAATAGCATGCGGATGTCGTCAAAATGTAGGCCGGTGGTGGGCTCGTCGAAGAGGAGGAGATTGGATTTTTTGACGGAATTTACAGAATTTTTTGGGGAGGCTTTCGGGCTCTTTAGGAGGTGGCCGACGAGTTTTAGACGTTGGCTTTCACCGCCGCTGAGGGTGTTGAGGGGCTGCCCGAGTTTTAGGTAGCCGAGCCCGACCTCGGCGAGCGGCTGCAGAGTGGCGATCACTTTGTCCGATTTTTTGCTGCCAAAGGTTTGGAAGAAGGTGATCGCCGAATCGACGGTGAGTGTGAGGATGTCGTGGATGGATTTGCCTTCGAGAAGGATCTCCAGCGTCTCCTGAGTGTAGCGTTTGCCCTCGCATTCCGGGCAGCGCACGTAGAGGTCGGAGAGGAATTGCATCTCGATTTTCTCGAAGCCGTTTCCCCAGCAACGCCCGCAGCGACCGGTGCCGGAGTTGAAGCTGAAGTAGCCGGGCTTGTGGCCGGCGTCGAGCGCTGCCGGCGTCTCCGCGAACAGCTTGCGCACGTGTTCGAAGGCGCCGGTGTAGACGACCGGTGTCGAGCGCGGCGTGCGTGAGAGCGGGCTTTGGTCAACGAGCACGAGTTCGCCGATTTTCGCGCCGCCACGGATGCTGCGAACGCGGCCGGGCGGCTCTGCTGTGGGCTCGCCACGTTCGCGTAACAGGTTGTCGTAGAGCACGTTATGGATTAGCGTCGATTTGCCCGAACCCGACACTCCGGTGACGCAGACGAATAGGCCGAGCGGTAGCTCGACGTCGATTTTGTCGAGGTTGTTTTGC
>QIKC01000290.1 GCA_003232855.1 Verrucomicrobiales bacterium | reverse complement strand
GAATACGCCGCGCGGTGTGGCGATGTATTTTCCGGCGATGGCGCGGCTGACGGTGGTCTCGTGTACGCCGACTGCCTCGGCGACTTGTGCCATTTTCATCGGCTTGAGATGGGAGATGCCGGCGACGAGAAAATCTCGCTGCCGGGCGACGATTTGCTCGGCGATGCGGCGGATGGTGTCTTGGCGCTGGTGGATGGATTTGATCAAAAACTTGCCGGAGCGGATTTTGTCGCGGATGTAATTCTTCGCTTCCTCGGCGGCGGCTCCGCCGGAAGACATGATGTCTTTGTAGGTGTTGCTGATGCGCAGGTGCGGGACGTGGTCGTTGTTCATGGTGACCGCGTAGCTTTCGCCTTCGCGAGTCACCGTCACATCCGGGGTGATGTATTGATTGCTGCCGGTGGTGAAGGCGCGTCCGGGCTTGGGATCCAGAGTGGCGATGGCGGCGGCGGCGGTGCTGATCTGTTCTGCTGTCACCCCGAGGCGGCGGGCGATCTGTGGGAAGCGTTTGCGCGCCAGCTCGTCGAGGTGGCGATCGACGATGCGGTGTTCGATGGTGTGCCCGTGGCCGTCGGCTTCGAGTTGCAGTAGCAGGCATTCGCGCAGATCGCGTGCGCCGACTCCGGGGGGGTGCAGGGATTGTACGATTTTAAGTGCTCGCTGTAGATTCTGGAAGGGGATGCCGCCTTCTAGCGCCATGTCTTCGATGTCTTCCATCAACATGCCGTCGGCGTCGAGGTTGCCGATGAGCATCTCCGCTAGCGCGCGCACCTCGTCCTCGGCTTCTGTGGTGCCGAGCTGTTCGAGCAGGTGCTCCGGCAGGGTGGGCGTTTCGACCAGCGAGTCCATCAAGTGCTGGTGGCGTTGCTCGGCGTCGTCGCGCGGCGGTGCGGCGGTGCGGCTCTGTTGCAGGTATTCGCGCCACTCGTCGTCGATCTTCGACATCTCGTCGAATTCGGCATCGATGTCCTCGGGGTCGCGGTCGAGCTTTTCTTCCTCTAGGGAGATGTCGGTCGATTCCTGTTCGAGCACCGGGTTCTCGACTAATTCTTGGCCGACCATCTGCCCGAGTTCGAGCGCGGTGGCTTGCAGGATGGCCAAGCTCTGCTGCATCTGCGGCGCCAGCTTTTGCCGCAGTTCGAGCGATTGGTTTTGCGTGAATTGGAGTCCTGGGCCGGCCATGGGGGCGTCGCTTCGAGCGCGGCGACGGGACAGTATCGCTGCCGGCGGGAGCCTGAACAAGCAGGATTCTTGCCAACCTTAGGTATTTTTTGACAGAATTAACAGAATTAACAGAATTTTTTTGGGACGGCTGCGCCTGATTTCTGATTTTTTGGCTGTTATTTGGTAATTTTTTGTAGGGCGTCGAGGCGTTCGAGCATCGGCGGGTGGGAGTAGTGCATGAATACGTAGAACGGGTGGGGTGTGAGGTTGGCGAGGTTGTCGGCGGAGAGCTTTTTTAGTGCGCTGACCAGCGGCGCGGCGCTGCCGGTGACTTCGGCGGCGTAGGCGTCGGCCTCGAACTCGTTTTTGCGGCTGAGGATGCTCATGAGTACCGAGAGCACCTTGCTGATCGGTTTGAAGAGCATGGCGAAGAAGAGGAATGAGCAGTAGGTCTGCGGTGGTGTGACGCCGAAGGCGGCGGAGAGTGGTGTGCTCTCGATAAACAGGCCGAGGAGGAAGAACAGTACGCTCGCCTGCACGATGTGGCGTTTTTTGAAGTGGCCGATTTCGTGGGCGAGGACGCCGACGAGTTCGGGTGTGGTGTGGTTCTCGACCAAGGTATCGTAGAGGGCGATTTTTTTGTTTTTGCCGAAGCCGGTGAAGAAGGCATTCGATTTGCTAGAGCGTTTGGAGCCGTCCATTATCGAGAGTTCGGTGAGCGGGAATTCGCACTTTGCGGCCATGGCGTTGATCGCGTCTTTGAGTTCGCCGTCTTCTAACGGTTTGAACTTGTTGAACAATGGTAGGATGACGGCGGGGGCGAGATAGGCCATGAGCAATGAGAACGCGGTGACGGCTGCCCAGCTCCACAGCCAGGCGTTGTCGACGCTGCCGAATAGCCACAGTAGCAGCGCGATTACGGGGCCGCCGATGACGGCGGCTAGCAGTAGCCCTTTGAGTTTGTCGCTGAAGAAGGTGGCCGGGGTGGTCTTGTTGAAACCGAATCGCGCCTCGATTTTGAAGGTGTCGTAGAGGTCGAAGGGCAGGGTGAGGATTTCGTTGGCCAGGTAGAGCACGGCGAAAAATAGCAATCCGGTGACCACCGAACCGTGTCCCCAAGAGGTGACGATGTCGTTTAACCAACCGAAGCCGCCGGCCAGCCAGAAGCCGAGGAAGAGGAGCAGGCCGAAGCTGGATTCGATCAGTCCGAAGCGGGTGGTGACGCGGGTGTAGTCTTGGGATTTTGCGTATTTTTGTGCGTCGAAGACATCGGAGAAGGCTTTCGGTAGCTCGGGTTTGAGCGCTTTGAGGTTGAGCCACTCGGAGACGAGATCGAGTAGGAAGATGCCGATGATGGCGGCGAGAACGATCCAGAAGAAGAAGTTGTAGTCGATCATAGGGGCGGGGGATCTTTACGCCGATGCGAGCGATCCGGCAATCCAGTAATAGCAGATGGCGAGTCCGATGGAGGTGAGATTGCCGATGAGGAACACGAGGAATACGTGAAGTGGATTCATCGGGTGGTCGGTGCGGCGATTTCGGTGGCGAGTCCGCGCAGGGTGAAAAAGTCGTCGATGCGTAGGGTCTTGCGGCGTTTCCAGATTTGTGAGCGGTTTTTACCGTTTAGCGTCCCTACCCGGGCGTCGTCGTCAGGGTGGGTGATCATGTCGGCGATGAGCGGGAAGTCTTTTGGTTTCCAGTGGGAGGTGAGTCGTTCGAGCATGGCGAAGACGCCGGTGAGCTGGCGTAGTTGGAAACGCAACCAGGCGTAAGGCAAAGGTGAATCCGCAGGTGCCCTCTGGGCGGGCGGCCCGCGCCGGCCCTCCTGGAGATCGTCGTCGCCTAGCGGGCGTGGGCCGCTGTGTTGGGTCGGGGTGTTATCGTCGGGCAGCAGGCTGCCGAAGGTATATTGTCGGCGCCCCCGCTTTTTTTCTGTGAGTAGAGTGCGCGCGTGGGTCAGTCCGGGGCCGAGCATCCCATGGGCGATGTCTTCGTTTAGTTCGGTGTCGATCGACCCGATATAGGTTACGAAATGCAGTCTGAAAGGGAGGCTTTTCCGGAGGCGGTATTCTTCAAAAGCGAACAGGATCTGCACCGCTGCCGCCACATCGGACACCACGCCTTGGAATTCGTCACCGAGGGTGATTGTTAGTGGCGAAAGGATGCGGATGCCGGGTTCGGCGTTGATGGCGGTAACGGCATCTTTCAAGCGGTCTTGGACGTTCAGGGAGGAGAGTTTGCGGCTCCCCACCACATCGCCCATCAGGATAGTGGGTGGTAATTTCATTTTCGAGCGAGGTTTATTAGTATCAGATAAAATGAATAAGTCAATGGTTGTTCATATTATCTGAACTTAAATTAATCGGCTAGCACTCGCTTTGCGAGGTATTCCAAATACTCGGCGGCGATGTCCTCGAGCATCGCTAGCGATTCGACGGTGCAGAAGGCGGAGCGCAGGCGTTTGCCGCCGGGGAGTCCTTTTGAGTAGGCCATGAGGCGGGCGCGCATGGCCATCATGGTTTGCCGTTCATTGCCGTAGCGCCCCCAGGTGATGGCGGCTGTGCAGTGTTCGCGGATCAGTTCCCATCGCTCTTCGATGGCAACCGGCGGGGGTTGTTCGCCGGTTTCTAGGAAGTGTTTTGCCTCTTTGAACACCCACGGGTTTTGCATCGC
>QIKC01000049.1 GCA_003232855.1 Verrucomicrobiales bacterium | reverse complement strand
CAGACGAGTCGGCAGATGCGTCACCGGGTTATCAAAATCATCGGTGCCCACGACCTCCCCTGCCTCGCCCGAGAGCAGATCCGATATTCTCACCGACAGGTTGACCACGAAGCCCTTTGCCGGATCCGAATTATCCAGTTTCCAAAAATCCTCGTCATCTTCGTCTTCCTCATCTTCGTCGTCCTCGTCCGGGGGCGAAATTGGACGCACATAGTTGACCTGCCTTATGCACTTCTTGATCTTCGCCTCGATTACCAGTTTATCGAAACGATCACCGCCCTGAATATTATCCAACATGCTCCGACAGATATCTAAAGTCGTCGAAAAAGGATCATCCACCTCGGGAACATCCTCCTCCGGAGCTCCGTTGAAAGGATACACCCCAATGATCGCCAACCCGTTGTCGTAGGCACTGAGCGCCTCGGCGTGTCGCCCCTCCGCCTCAAAACCACGCGCCAGCCGCAACCAGCGCTCCAACGAAAAGAAATCGTCGCCTTTGGTAAACAGCTCGGTGTAACGCGCTGAGCTGTCCGTCTCCGGACAATCGCGTAACAGCTTGGCGAACGCCTCACGATTTTCGAAAATCTCCCAACAATTCAGCGAAAACGGACGCAACAGATGATCCGGCTCGAACCCTTCCCGCATAATACACACGCCACTTCCGCCGAACTTGGATTCAAAATCATTCTGTATCTTCGCTTCTTCAGCATCTTCTCCATACACACCGACTTCACCGTTTCCAACCTTTGAAAAATCCGTCCCGCAATAGCCGATGGACGATTCGCAAAAATAAAATTGCACGGCAAATATTGGCTCCCCTCCTCTGGGAATAAAGGCACCTACAAACCCTCCGCCCCCATTCACGCCGAGCGGCAAAACTCGCCGCGGAGAGAGCGGATCCATCCAGTGGAAATCAGCGATCTCCTCGATCATCCGCAGATCATACTCCCCATCCCCCCAGTCCCCGCTCTCCAGCACCGCCCGAAGGGAATCGGAGAAGGAGAGATCAAAATGTTTTTCGAGTTCGCGCGTTGTCATCATCGAGATCTAAAAAAGCACATCGCATCGACCTGCACACCGGTTTTTTTCTACCAAAATCAAGCCCTAGCCAAAGCGATCCACGCGACACGCAATGGCGGTTAGTCGTCCTCCGGATCCTCGAACATAACCTGCCACACCTGGTTTTTCGCATCCCACCAAAGCCGCGTGATCGTCTGGTCGAACACCTCCTGCGCATCCGGCCCAGCGTAGACGATTACCCCCCGCACCTTGTTTTCTAGGATGTGCTTCATCAGCTTCGCCAAATCGCGCAGCGCCACACCCAATTCCGGATCCGGCGGCGACTCCAGCAGGCGCAAGTAGCTGCTCGTGATCGGCACATCAAAAAGCTCACCCGTCAGACGCGTCGGCAGATGCGTCACCGGGTTATCAAAATCATCAGTACCCACGACCTCCCCTGCCTCGCCCGAAAGCAGATCCGATATTCTCACCGACAGGTTGACCACAAAACCCTTCGCCGGATCCGAATTATCCTGTTTCCAAAAATCATCGTCCTCCGAAACACCCATCCCATCCATCATTTCTTGCGATGGAAGTGTCCCTGTCGATTTTGACCGGCGACGCAAAATACGCGCCCAACGGCTGGCCTTCTTATCCCCGACAACCGATTCCGGCAATTCCTCTTCATCATCGTCGTCCGAGGGCGAAACTGGACGCTCATAGTTCGCCATTTTTATGCACTCCTTGATTTTCGCCTCGATCACCAATTTGTCGAAACGATCACCGCCTTGAATATTATCCAACATGCTCCGGCAGATATCGAGAGTCGTCGAAAAAGGATCTCCCACGCCGGGGACATCCTTCTCCGGAGCCCCGTTGAAAGGATGCACCCTTATAATCGCCAACCCGTTGTCGTAGGCACTGAGCGCCTCGGCGTGTCGCCCCTCTGCCTCGAAACCACGCGCCAGCCGCAGCCAGCGCTCCAGCGAAAAGAAATCGTCACCTTTGGAAAACAGCTCGGTATAGCGCACCGAGCTGTCCGTCTCCGGAAAATCGCGCAGCAGTTTGGCGAAAGCTTCACGATCCTCGAAAATTTCCCACCTTCCCACCAATTCAGCGAAAACGGACGCAACAGGTGATCCGGCTCGAACCCCTCCCGCATAATGAACACACTGCTTGCGCCGAATTTGGATTCGAAATCTTCCCGTATTTCCGCTGTCGTAGCCTCTTCTCCATACACGCTCTCAAAGCCCCCAGAAACTTTCGCAAAATCGATGCCTATATACCTGATCGAAGCCTCCTCGTGGCCAAACTCAACGGCAAACATATCTGTTGATCCCCCAGGCACATAAACACCGACAAAATCACCACAGCCATTCACGCCCAGCGGAAAAACCCGCCGAGGAGAGAGCGGATGCAGCCAGTGAAAATCAGCGATCTCCTCGATCATCCGCAGATCATACTCCCCATCCCCCCAGTCTCCGCTCTCCAGCACCGACCGGAGGGAATCAGAGAAGGAGAGATCAAAATGTTTTTCGAGTTCGCTCGTTGTCATTAAATAATGGTCTCGTCGGATTGAGTTCGGGCGTGTTCGTTGCTACCTTGCCCCCGGCAGCATCCTATGACGATGGAAAACGAGACGGTTAAAAACCTGCAGCACGCTATTCGAGATCCCTCGACCGACATCCACGAGCTACGCGATATTTGGGAATCTCGCCACCTCGATCTCTGGCAGGAGAACACCAACCTCTACACCGCCCTCACCCGTAGGCTGAAACATCGCAGCCAGCCGTTCTGGGTTTTCGAAATCGCCTCCGAAGGCAGGGTCGCACCCGATTGCGATCGCGCCACCTTCATCACACTATCACAAATGGTTGCCCTGTCTCTCGCGCGGACAGGCGCGACCGGCCACGCCCAGGCTCTGCTGGAGGAGTTGCTCGCGACCGATCCCGGCGCGGCTGGGACGCTCTGCCTGCTCGGGCGGTTGCAGAAGGATCTGGCGCTCACGGCGAAGGACGAAAGCGGGAGGGACGCGCATCTGCGCGCGGCGTTGTCCTTCTATGCTCGCGCATCAGACCTGACGCCGGATGCCCATTACCCGCTTATCAACACCGCCACGCTGACCTTTCTGCTCGGGGATGAACGCGCCGCTATCTCAATTGCGGACAAGGTCGTCGAGCGGGGTCGGGAGATGCGCCAAGGGGATCCCGATTATTGGTTCCATGCCTCGTTAGGCGAGGCCGAACTGCTGCGGGGCAACTTCGATAAAGCGAGATCCCACTACGACATCGCCGCCGAAAAAATCGGCCACGACTACTCCAGCCTGCAGACCATGCGCCGGCAAGTCCGCCAGATTCTCTCACGAAAGGGTATCGACACAGCGTTTCTCAATACGTCGTTCCCCATGCCGACGGTCGCCGTGTTCTCCGGGCACCGCATCGATGCGCCGGGTCGCGATTCGCCGCGTTTCCCGGAAGCCGACGAGCACGCCGTCACGCGGGCGATCACCGATACCCTCGCCACGTGGCGACCACTGATCGCTTACGCTTCCGCCGCGCCCGGCGGCGACCTCATTTTCTGCGAGGCCGTCCTCGCCGCTGGCGACGAGCTGCGCATCGTCCTCCCTTTCGATAAAGAAACTTTCCGCAAATACGTGGTGAAAGATTCCGACGAGTCGTGGCTGCGCCGCTTCGACAGGGTGATGCGCGAGGCGACGAGCGTGGTGATCGCCTCCCAGGGCGAGCATGATGGGGGCATTCAAGGCTCGGAGATCTATCGCTTCGTCAATCAGATCGTTCTCGGG
>QIKC01000192.1 GCA_003232855.1 Verrucomicrobiales bacterium | reverse complement strand
CTTCGGAAACCTTATGTGGGCAGGCGTTTGATAAAACGCCTTATTCCCCGCAGTAGGTTTTCGGAGGGGCTAGTGGTCGGACAAACCTCAAGTGTCGGATTGAAATCAAACCGCCGATTGCGCGGATTAACACCGATTTATTGAAGGCTTTCGCAGCTTTTTTCAAATTCGCGTTCATCTGCGTAATTTGCGGTTTCCTCCTCCGCAACCCGACAGCTTAGATTTGGCGAAGCACTAGTATCTCCGCCAGAGTTTTCGGCTGAAGAGCACGAGGATGGCGATGTATTCGAGGCGCCCGAGGATCATCAGCACGGGCAGGGTGAGGGTGCTGGCCGTGGAGAGATCCGCGAAGTTCTTGGTTGGACCGAACTCGGCAAAAGCGGGGCCGACATTGGACAGGCTAGAGGCGACGGCGGACACGCAGCCGAAGGTGCTGATGTCGGGTTCGAAGAGTCGGATCGCCAGCGACCCGGCGACGAGGAAGAACGAGGCGGCAGTCAGCACGACGAAGAGCTGGCCGAGGGTGCCGTCGGGCACGGGGCGCGTATTGATGGTCGGGTGCTGAACCATTTGTGGGCGGAAAGCGCGGGTGAGTTCGCTGCGGCTGAAGCGGATCCAGAGGATGAGGCGGCTGATCTTCAAACCGCCAGCAGTTGATCCAGAACAGCCGCCGAACACCATCAGTGCGAGGATCACCTGCTTGCCGAGTAGCGGCCAGCCGTCGTAGTTGCCCGCGGAGAAACCGGTGGAGGTGGAGATCGAGACGACGTTAAAAATGACATCGATCACGCCTTCGTCGGTTCCGGCGATACCGCGAACGATGACGAGGAGCACGCAGGCGATGCCGACGATGGCGAGGAACCACCATGTTTCTTCGTGGCGTTTGAGATTGGCGAGGCTGCGTCGCTTGATGATTACGAGGTAGAGCGGGAAGCTGATGGCGCAGATGAGCATGAAGGCGATCATCCAGATCTTGACCGCCGCGGTGAACTCCGAACCCGAAATGCTGTCGTTCTCAGTGCCGAAACCCCCGGTGGCGGTGGTGGTCATGCCGTGGTTGATGGCTTGGAATGGGGTGAGACCGAGGGCGAGCAAACCCATCACACAGACGACGGTCAGGCTGATGTAGAGGGACCATAGCGAGCGTGTGGTCTGGCGGAGATTAGACAGGGTGAGATCGGCGCTGTGCAGTGACGATTCGGCGCCGAACATCATGCGCCCGCTGGCGCCGATGCCGGAGAGCAGCATGACGAACATTGCCAGGATGCCCATGCCGCCGAGCCATTGGGTCATCGAGCGCCAGAGCAGCAGGGTTTTGGGCAGGCATTCCAAGTCGGTGATGACGGTGGCGCCGGTGGTAGTCAGTCCGGAGATGGCTTCGAACAGTGCCTTGTCCAGTGGCAGCGCGGGCTGGCAGAAGATGTAGGGCAGGGCGGCGTGGATGCTGCTGACGAGCCAGGCGATGCCGACCAGAGCGATCGCTTCCTTATGCGACATCACACGCTGTATGCCGCCGCCGGTTTTGACAAAGCGCGCCAGCAGTAGCAGCAGTCCGCCGGAGGTCACGGTGATGGCGATGGCTATCTGCCAGCCGCCGAGTTCGAGGGCGTCATTGTGCCCGGCTCCGGCGGGTAGTAGGGCGCCGAGCCCCAGACAGGCACCCATCGCCACTGCCAGCAGCAGCAGCAAGGTGCCGATCGAACGGAAGATAACCGAGAAATTCATACTGATACGTTGGCCTCAGAGTGCGGTGAGGATACGCATGGGCATCGCGCACCATAGAGCCAGTCGCGCGGCGTGGGCAACCCGATTCGGAGGCCGCGTGGCGGAGCTTTTTAAGCTCCTCAGTCGTGACTATTCAGGTGCCTTCTGGCATTTTTTCGGAGTTCTGTGATTTAAAAATAGCGACGGATTTTTTGACAGAATTAACAGAATTGACAGAATTATTGGGGGACGGCTGCGCCGCCGCGCTGCGTTTTTAGAGGCGTTAGGAATGTGCGGGGATACTGGTGGGGCGGGGATTGGGATTTTTGCTGAACACTGGCGCACGACTTTTCGATACCTGAATGGTTACCCTTAGTCTTCGATTATGGGGAGGGAGGTTGCAAACCTCCGCTACGTTTGTAGGCGGCGGCTTGTTAGGGGGTGCGCTCGACGAAGAGGCGCAGGAAGCGGATGGTGCCGTCGGGGGCGGCGATGGTGTCGCGCACGGTGACGAGAAGTAGGGGTTTTTCGCCGGGGATGGGCACTTCTGAGACAAATCCTGGACCGGTGGTGGCGGCTCCAGCGGCGCTTTCGGCTAAGGGTGACCAGAGTTCGGGCAGGAGGGTCGAGCTGACTTCGGCGCGGTAGGTGAGGTCGGTGGCGCGTGGGTCGCGGCGGTAGGTGAGCAGGAAGTCGCCTTCGGGGGTGATCGAAACGGTCGGTCGGCCGGTGGAGTCGAAGGCGGTAGGGTCGAAGGCGAAGGCGTAGTCGATGAGGTTGGCGAGGCCGTCGTTGTCGAGGTCTGCCGCGTCGTCGATAAAGGTTCCCGGTGGGAGAAATCCGCGTCGCCAGGCGAGGTATCTGTCATGTGCCGGGGCGGGGATGAAGTCGATGGTGAGCGCGGGGCGGTTGGCGGCGGTGGTGGTCTCGCGGCTACTGAAGCGGCGTGTGCTTCTGTTCTCGGTGCCGCCGATGAGGAACCAGCCGCAGTTGGACGCGGGGGTCGCCGACCAGAGTTCGACGTCGGCGGCGAGCGCGGCGGAGCTGAAGGAGAAGAGGCCGGTGGTGGCGCCGGTGTCGGTGGTGGCAGAGGCGGTGGGGGTGAAGTCGCCGCCGGGGGTATTCCAGGTGGTGTCGGGGAAGAAGTTGTTGATCCAGGTGGCATCGCCGCTGGTCGCTGGGGCGCCGCTGCCTCCGGTGCTGTTTGAGCTGCCTTCACCCCAGTCGGTGAGCCCGCGGTGCAGGGTGAAGATGCCGGCGCCGGCGGGTTGGGGGGGGAGGCTGTTGATTTGGACTTGCAGGGTGGCGGCATCGATCTGTGAGCCGGGGGGGATGGCGGTGGCGATGTCAAAGGTGAGCAGGGCGCGCTGTACGGCGCCGTTGCTAGTGGCGCCGGAAAATAGATTGGTGCCGGCGCCGTTGCTGTTGGCGGTGTTCGCTGCATAGATGCTGGTGTCTCTGCTAGGGGTAAGGGTCAGCGATTGTTGCTCGCCGTCGCGCAGGCGCAGTACGACGCCGGTGGGCTGGCCGTTGTTGGTGCCGCTGGCGGCGAGCTGGGTTTTGGCAGCGATGTAAAGTTCGCCTGCCTCGTCACGGCCGAATGCGTTGATGAAGTAGGGGAGGGGATTGTCGCCGACGAGGTCGAGCACGGAGATTTCCCAGCCGCCGTCGCCGTCGGATTCCATGCCTAACAGAGTGCCTGCGCCGGGCGCGCTGAAGGTGGTGCTCCAGTCGGCAAAGACGTATCTGCCGTCGAGTGCGGGGATGTCCGCGCCGCGATAGACGAAGCCTCCGGTGACTGAGATGCCGACCTCGAGCACTGTGCCGCCGCCGGAGCCGGGTTGGGCGTATTCGGCGACCGGGTCGATCAGGTTGCCGGGGTCGGGCAGGGTGCTGAAGTCGAAGCTCGCGGTGCCTTCTTTGATTCGCCAGCCGTAGCTGCCGCCCGCGTCGCCGCCGGGGCCGACATCGACGATGTTCACTTCCTCGAAATGTTCACTTCCTCGAATCGCCCTTGGCCGACATCGGCGACGAACAGGTCGCCGCTGCCGCCGGGGCCATCATCGAAGGAGAAGCGCCAAGGGTTGCGCAGGCCGTAGACGAAAATTTCGTCGCGTTCGGGGCCGTCGCTGGCGGCGAAAGGGTTCGAGGCGGGGATGCCGTATTCGCCGCCGGGGCTGTCGTTGCCAAAGACGTCGATGCGCAAGATTTTGCCGAGTAGGTTGGTGAGGTCTTGGGCATTGCCGAGGGCGTCTGTGGGGCGGTTGTTGCGTCCGCCGGCAGCGCCGCCGGTGTGGCCGAGCTGGTTGTCGTCCGCACCGCCGCCGTCGCCGGTGCTGATGTAGAGAAAGCCGTCGGCGCCGAAATCGAGCTGGCCGCCGTTGTGGTTGAACTGCGGTTGGTCGATGGTGAGGAGGATTCGCTCGGAATCGAGGTCGGCGAGGTTTGGGTCGTCGGTTGAGATGCTGTACTCGGCGACTACGCTCATGTGGTTGGCTTCGGGCGTCGTGGTTGGCGCACTGTAGTAGACGTAGAACTTTCCTTCGCCCGCGGCGTCGGGGTTGGAAAAATCGGGGTGGAAGGCGATGCTGAGCAGGCCACGTTCATCGAAACCCGCGCGTTCGACGACCAATTTCGCGCCGATGTCGAGGAAGGGCATCGGCAGCACCATGCGCTCTGCGTTGAGGATGTGAATCAGGCCGCGCTGGTCGACGACGAATAGTCGGTCGCTACCATCGCCGGCGTTGGCGATGGCGACTGGTGAGACGATCTGGCCTTCGGCGACGACTTCGATTTGTAAGCGGGGAAAGGCGGCGTCTGCGGGCGGCGTGTTTAGGAGGAGGCCGAGGAGGAGGGTTGATGCGGGGCGGAGGAATTGCATTGGGTCAGGGTGGGCTGGGGGATAACGATAATCGTAGGGCAGAGGCAGCGGAGAGCGAATATATTTCTCGCGTGGCTGCCGGTTTCGGTATCGGACGGAGAGGCTCTCCGTCCCACTGGTGTTCGCCTGACTGCTGCCGGGACGTCCGTTGGCTCGACAGTCCCGAGATATGAGGCTACGCTGTCGCATGTCCGTGTCCGAAAAAGTCCGACTGTTAGCCGAAAGCTACGCAGCACTCGACGAGGAGGAGCGTAGCGAGTTCGCGACGCTCGTCGTTCCAAATGTTGGCGAGTTCGGTGCGGAGTGGCTGGGAGCGATCCGTTCGCGTGCCGACGACATCGACGCTGGGAGGGTCGAACTCGTCGCTGGCGACGACTTCCTACGCCGCTTGCGCGCGATTTGAGTGATGAGGCGCTTTCGCCTGCACCCCGCCGCCGATGCGGAGGCTATCGAGGCTGCGAGCTACATCAAATCGGACGACCCGCGCCAAGGCAAATTTGTAACACCTTGGCCAAAATTTCAGGTGTGACTTTGTGTTTACTGAATGACCAATGATAAAGTGGGGGAAGGGTCGGTATCGGACGGAGAGGCTCTCCGTCCTACTGGCGGGCGAAATCGAATCGGCATGTGCGGCTTTGCACCGGGCTGTCTGTGGGGTAGGTTTTGGGAAGTAGGAGAGACGCCATGGAGGCCTTGACGATCAACATTAAAGACAAGAAGACCTCGGGAAAGATCCTGAGTTTTCTTGCGGCTCTGGAGGGCGAAGGGGTGGAGATCATCGCGCGCGAAGATTTGGAGGATCTCAAATCGTTGTCGGCGACCCGGGGAGAGGGGAGTGTTCCTTTCGAAGATTATCTGAACGATGAAGATCAAGCTCAGGAAGTCGGCGATTAGAGATCTGCGGAAACTTCCCCGAGCTACCAAGGAACGAATCCACGGCGCGATCGGGAAACTGGAGAGGTTCCCCGATGTGGCGAATTGCAAGAAGTTGACGAATTTTGAGCCTGCCTATCGAATGAGAGTCGGGGATTACCGAGTGCTGTTTGATGTCACTGGAGAGGAGGTTGATGTTGGTCGGATTCTTCACAGACGGGACAGTTACCGGAAAGGGTAGAAGACCTGTCCACCGGGTTCGCGGCGGTCGTGTGCCGCAGGCGGCGAGCGTGGTAGGGATGTGTGAGGTGCCGACTGCTCGTTACTCGGCGAACTGGGCGTCGAAGACGATGTCGCTGGGGGGGAAATCGATTTTTTTCACGAATGCGCAACTCTCGGTGGCGCCGAATTCGCGATCCATGGCGCCGTCTTCCCATTCGACGCTGAG
>QIKC01000353.1 GCA_003232855.1 Verrucomicrobiales bacterium | reverse complement strand
CCTTGGCGGTGCCCGTGGCGGCGACGGGGCGCTTGGCGAACCCGTCGGCGTCGTGGCCGAAACAAATGATGTTGAAGGACGTCGCGGGCGCCAAGGCGGAGATCGTGCGCTTAATCTCGCTCCGCAGTGCCTCGATCCCGCCCGGGCCGCAATTGCGGTTCATGCTGGTCGAGGTATCGATGACGAGAATGATGCGAGTGCCACCACCGGAGGTGCCGAAAAAGCTGGCTTTGCCGCTGCCGCTACCGAATCCGCCCATGCCGAAGCCGTCGCCAAAACCGTCACCGAAGGCGGCCTGCTCGTTGATCACCTCCGCGTTGGGCATCGTCACGGGCGAGGTGGTATTTGACGAGCTGATGGTATTCGTCTTCATCCGGGAAGGCGGGGAGGGCTTATTCTGGGTAACGCTTTGGGTAAATGTCTCTTTCTTGAGGGATACCCGCTCGCTGGAGACACCCGCTTCGACGACCAACTCCACCGAATCCGGCGACATGTAACTGACCACCACCCACCCGAGCAGAACAAACAGAACGCCATGGACTATCGCCGTCGCCAACAGGGCGATCATCCGGGATTTTCCCTGGCCCTCACCCTGGACACCTTGGGTCACGATGGAGGTGTCGACAGGCACGACGAGATCCCCACCCATCGGTGCCTGGGAGTGGGGTGTGTTAGGATTTTTTTCTGCTTCCATATCAACTGTATCAACGATCACACGCTCACATCATTAGATTCGGTGCGCGACGAATTCGCCCCGGTGGGCGGTCATAGCCCTTCGGGCTAATCACCTTCCTCTCGCACGGGGTTCTCCCGCTCCGGCCGGTCGAGCAACAACGGCCCGCGCTCGCGCTCCACTCCCGAGAGCGGGTCGCGCTCCCTAAACCCGGAACAAGCGGGTAAAAGCAGGGCAATTATGAGCAATGCATAGCGCGCCTTCATCGGCCACACTCTATGAGATTTGCCCGTTGGCGAAAGCGATTTATCCACCCGGGGTAGCCGCTGCCGGAAAGGTCAACAAAATGCCGCGAAACGCCTTTTTACGGGGGTCTTTCAGGTGCTTGCAAGCGCAACTCCCGCCCACCAAGGGCTCGATCGATTCGTCGGCGGCGACGCGGTGCATGACGCTGCCATCGTCGCTGAACACCCATACCTGGTCGGTATCCGGCACGGGGGCGATCGCCTCGGGGTTGAGCCCGCCCAGTCGCCGAGCGAGAACGGGCGGCTCAGACTCGTCGCCTTCCCAAGTGTAGATGGCCGAGATGTCGGCGGAATTGTGCGCGCCAGCGGCGATCAGGTAGCGCCGATGGCGCGGCGAATATTCGATCGAACGGATCCCACGCCCGTTCAGATCGAGAAACAGGGGCGCCCCGAAATCCGGCTTGGCCTCGTTGCTGACGACTGCCAATGCGTTGCGCAAAGGCACCAGCACCGCCCGCCCCCCGGGGCGTGGATTGCGCAGGCCTAGCAACAGGGTGGAGCCGTCGGCGCTGACCGTCAGGCCCTCGATATTGAGCCCACCCGCCTTCGGCGCCAACTGCCGTGGCGCGTTTTTTCCCACCGTGCCGACCGCACGCGCCAGATCACCACGCAGACCGGAGACCTTCATCAAGCCGTCGAGAAACCCGCGCGATGGACGCCCCTCCGGCACGATTCGATAGCCGCCATCGTGTTCGACGATCCGGGTAGCAAAAAATAAGTAGCGGCTGCGACGCCATTTGCCCTTCTTGCTGCGCCCGTGGGAAGTGATCCAGTAGATCAAATCCCCGACCCGCGTGCAGGCCTCGATATCGGCCTCGGGATGCTTCTCGATATTCGTCTTGAGAAAGCGCCCCATCGGGAATTCTGCCAATGGCATGCCGGGGCGATCAGACGAATAGACGCGCAGGATATTATCCTCGTCGTCCGCTACCACGAAGGTGTGCGCATCCAAGGCCACCGCAGCGGAAACGTCACAGGTGCCGTTGAAGGTCACCGGCGAACCACTTGCAAAAACGGCGGGGAACAGGACGAGGGCGGCGAACAGCAAACGCATGTGGCCAAGCATACACCGAATCGCGCAGGCGAATGCGCAAATCCGCCCGCCCGCACCCCCGGCAACGTGCTATCATAGCCGCCGATGGCAGTAGAAGAACTCGAACTCGAACTCGATCAGGGCGCCCTAGCCGAGGCCGACCGGCGCATCGACGAACTGTTCGACACCGAGCGCAATAAACGCATCCCCAAGTTCATCCCCGGCGACCCCGCGCTGCTCTACTCCGCGCTCGCCGATATCACCAAACGGGAACTGCCGCTGGGCCGCGTCTACTGCGAATGGGGCAGCGGCTTTGGCATCGGCACCTGCCTTGCTGCCATGTTAGGATACGAGGCTTTCGGCATCGAGATCGAGCCCAGCCTTGTGCAAATTTCGCGACAGCTGGCCACGGACACCGACAACGAAATCGAGATCATCGAGAGCAGCTACATCCCCGAGGGATTCGAATCGTACGACGGGGTCGGCGGCGAGGGGCTAGTGCTACCAGAAAACTTCTTGGGCGGCGCCACCGATGAGGAACCGCCCCACTACGAGGGAATCCCATACCCCACCGACGAGATCGATGTGTTCTTCGTCTACCCCTGGCCCGGCGAACAAGAGTTCATGCAAGAGCTCTTCGGCGCGCTGGCCGGCGACGGCGCCATCCTCCTAGCCTACCACGGCGATGGCGAAATGTGCGCCTACCGCAATATCGTCGAGGGATCACCACTCTAACCGCGCTCGCCTACTGGGTGATCTCCAAGCGCACCTCGGCCTCTTCCGAATCGAGCAGCAAACGCTGGTCGGTCGAGCGCGCGGCAATACGGATGCGCAAGTCGGTGGCGCCACCGGTGAGCAACGTCGAAATCGGCAGCGGCTGCGCCTCACCCGCCCCCGTCGCGACATCGACCGGGAAAGCGGTATCACTGGTCAGCGGATCGCTGCCGTCGATGGTCCAGAAAATCTGGAAGTAGCCACCGGCGCGGAGCTTGTCGGGCAGGGCATCGAGATTGGAAATCGCCACCCGCGGCAGCATTGGCGAGGGCGGCGTAGCAAAAGCCAGCGCGCTAGCGGGGACGCTGGCGGCAGGGCGCATGACGCTTAACTGCAAGCGGATCGGATCGAGGGTGTAGCGCGCGGACACGGGCTCGCTGTCGCGATACTCCGCCGCATCCCCGCTCTCACAGAAAGCGAGAACCTCCGCCCCGGCACCGACCACCAACGCCTCGCCCCGATAGGGAAACCACCCGGCTCTATCAATCGAATAAAACATCTCCCCTGTCCCATCGGGATTCGGGTCGCTCAGGCGCACCCGCAGCTTGAATTCGCCGGGCGCAAATTCCCCACCCGGCGGATCGAAACGCGGAGCCTGCAGCGCCCCTATCAGCGACTTCACGCGACCATCGCCCCACGCATGAGAAACGCTGAGCGCATCCACAGGACGCACCTTCGGCGGCGCCGCCGCAACCGGGAGAACCATGGGCACATGGCCACTTCCTTTCATTGCCTTCTGATGACTTCCATCCCTCGTGGCAGCCACCATCCGTACCGGACTGCCGTCCATGCGACGTTTGAAATGGGTGATAATTTCGACACCTTCCGGCGCCGATCCTCGCCACAAATCAAAGCGGTGGGTGCTCACATTCCAGAACGCCCAGCGACGCCCCTCCGGCGGCTGCGAGGCCAAAACGGGCACCAGTTTGACCCCGCCCGAACTCCGATTCATAAGCGACACGCCATAGTCGCCACCAGCATAAGACAAACGACTGATCACCACCTGGCCGCTGTCGCTCTCGCCGAACCACCCCCCTGCTCGCTCGTAGCGAATCACGATATCATTCAGCCAATC
>QIKC01000280.1 GCA_003232855.1 Verrucomicrobiales bacterium | reverse complement strand
GGCGCGGGAATGGTTATGGCGGCGGGTTCAGGTGTGCGAATTTCGGCGGCGGGGGGGATGGGCTGTCCTTTTGGCAGGGAGCTGAGCGCGCCGTCGATGGCGCCGATGACATCGGAGAGGCGGGTCTCGGCCAGAATGTGGATGGCTTTGATGAATCCGACTTCGAGGTGTAGCCTTTTGTTAGGTGCCCATTTCATGCGGGCGTCGATTTCTGCGAAATGGTCGATTAGGGCGAGCAGGCGCTCGGTCTCGATGGTCGCAGCCTGGGATTTGACGCGCTCGAGAATCTCCGGGGTGAGTTCTTTGGCGGCGCCTGCGGGATCGACTTGATAGACGAGAACGGAACGCAGGTGGCCGATGAGATCGACCAGTAGCTTGCTCAGATCTTTGCCAGATTCGGACTGGGTGTAGATGTATTCTAGAGCCTCGACGGTCTCGCGGTTGAGCAGCGCCTCGCCGATGGCGGCGACGGTCTCGATGCCGGTGAAGCCGAAGACTTCGAGCACGTCAGCCTCGCGGATGGTGACTCCGCAGAAGGCGACGAGTTGGTCGAGCATCGACTGCGCGTCGCGCATGCCACCCTCGGCGCCTTTGGCGATGGCGGTGGCGGCGACCGGATCGAGGTCGAGTCCCTCTTGTGTGGCCATGTGGGCGAGGTGGTCGGCGATGATGCGCGTCGGGATGCGGCGCAGGTCGAAGCGCTGGCAACGCGAGATGATGGTGGGTAATATTTTGTTAGCCTCGGTGGTGGCGAAGATGAACTTCACGTGTTCGGGCGGCTCTTCGAGCGTCTTCAGTAGCGCGTTGAAGGCCGGGGTCGAGAGCATGTGTACCTCGTCGATGTAGTAGATCTTGTAGCGCCCTCGGGCGGGAGCGAATTTCACGCTGTCGCATAGTTCGCGAACTTGTTCGACGCCGTTGTTGCTGGCGCCGTCGATTTCCAACACGTCTAGGCAGCGGCCTTCGGCGATTTCTTGGCAGATTTCCTCGTCGGGGTCGAAGTCCATTTTCGGGCCGCCGCTACAGTTCAACGCTTTGGCCAGAATGCGCGCGGTGGAGGTCTTACCGGTGCCGCGCGGGCCGACGAAGAGGTAGGCGTGGGCGAGACGGTTCTGGGCGATGGCGTTTTTAAGGGTTTGCACCACGTGATCCTGACCGAGCACATCGTCGAAGGTGCGCGGTCGATATTTACGGGCGAAAACTTGGTAGCTGCTGCTCACGGGCGGGAGTTTAGTGAGGCGGTGGGATATTGCGAGTTGGAAATGCATCGCCCTTCTCACGCGCCGGATTTTCGGTTCGAATTTTCGACCCGGATGCCCGATTCGAACTCTCGACCTCGGCTCTCACGCGCTTTGTCAGCGATTGGCCAAAACCACTTTTTTGTCACAGCTGTGACAAAAAAGTGGTTTTCGGGGAGTGGGGAGCTGGTGTTGGGCTGGTGTTGGGCTGGCGCGTAGTGCGCTTGTTTTCCCTTAAAATCAGCGATCGCCATGCCTCGAATACGTTCTTGGATCTGCATTCTGAAAAAAGTGTCCCATATGGGTTTTAGGTGCGGGGTGTGGGGTGGGGATACGGTGTCGGCTAATAACGTGGGGATGCGGGGGAAATTGCGGTGGACTTTGGTGGGTGATGGCGCTTTTTGGGCGGCAATGAGCGAACAGGAGGCCATCGGTATGATCGCGGGTAATGGAATTTACCCGGCGATTTTCGCGCGGGCGGCGCGCTCTGCTGGAGTGGAGCGGCTGGTGGCGGCGGCGTTTCAGGACGAGACGGAGCCGGTTATCGAGGAGCTGGCGGACGAGGTGGCGTGGATGCGGGTGGGGCAGTTGGGCAAGATGATCAAATTTTTCAAAGGCGCGGGTGTCACGCGAGCGGTGATGGTGGGGCAGATCGCGCCGAAGAACCTCTTCGACCTGCGCCCCGATTTGCGCACGCTGATGCTGCTCGGGCGGTTGAAGGAGCGCAATGCGGAGTCGATTTTTCGCGGCATCGGCGCGGAGTTGGCCAAGGAGGGCATCGAGCTGATGCCGGCGACGACTTATCTGGACGACCTTTTGCCGGAACCGGGGCACGTCTGCGGGCCGGCTCCCGGCAAGCGGCTGGAGGAGGAGGCGGCGTTCGGCTTCAAGATCGCCAAGGAGATCAGTCGCTTGGACATCGGGCAGACGGTGGTGGTGCGGAAGGGCACGGTGTTGGCGGTCGAGGCCTTCGAGGGCACCAACGCGGCGATCCGTCGCGGCGGCGAGCAGGGCAGGGGGCAGGCGGTGGTGGTGAAGGTGTCGAAACCCGACCAAGACTTGCGCTTTGATGTGCCGTGTATCGGTCCGGAAACGATTTCGGTGGCGGCGTATGCGGGAGTGACCGCTTTGGTGATCGAGGCGGGCGCGACACTGCTGCTGGGCAAGGAGGAAATCGAGCGGCTGGCGGAGGAGCGCGGGGTGACGGTGTTCGCTTACCGCGGATGATTTTTTTGCCCGCGAATGGACGCGAATTTTCGCGAATGGGGAGGGTGCAGTTGAGGCTAGCTTTCGGGGCGAAAGCCGTAGGGGCGACGATGCTTTATGCGCTTGCGCGTTTCGATGGGTGTCCAATGGTCTGAGTAATCAAATTTTGCGTCTATTCGCGTGCATTCGCGGGCATCGCCTCTTCATTGCGCGGCTATGAGTAATCATTTCAAAGCGGGCGTGGTCGGTGTCGGGGCGATTGGCAAGAATCATGCGCGGATTTATTCGCAACTGGAGGGCTGCGAACTGGCGGCGGTGTTCGATACGGATGCGGATGCGGCGGCGGCGATCGTGGCGCAGTATGGCGGGCGGGTCGCGGGTTCGGTGGAGGAGCTTTCTGAACTCGTCGATGCGGTTTCGGTATCGACGCCGACCAGCACTCATCGGGCGATTGGCGAGGCGTTGTTGGCGGCCGGGAAGCATGTCCTTATCGAGAAGCCGATCGCCGACACGGCGGTGGATGCGCGGGCGTTGGTGGAGCTGGCGGCGGAGAAAAATTGCATTTTGCAGGTGGGGCATATCGAGCGCTTTAACCCGGTGTTGGACGATATCGAGGCGCGGCTGACGGATCCGCGCTTTATCGAGGTGCATCGGTTGTCGCCGTTTCCTAACCGTTCGATGGATATTGGTGTGGTGTTGGATTTGATGATCCACGATTTGGAGATTGTGCTGCATTTGGTGAAATCGGAGGTGGCGAGCGTGGACGCGGTGGGGGTTCCTGTGCTGACGGCGCGGGAGGACATCGCCAATGCGCGCATCCGCTTTGAGTCGGGCTGCGTGGCGAACATCACCGCCAGTCGCATCTCGCCGGAGCGCCTGCGAAAGCTGCGGGTGTTTCAGGGGGACAGCTACCTGTCGCTCGATTACCAAGCGCAGGAGGGGGAACTTTATTGGAAAGAGGGCATGGAGATTGTGAAGGCGCCGGTGGCGGTGGAGAAGGACGAGCCGCTGAAGCGCGAGTTGGCGGCCTTTGTGGAGTGCGCGGCGGCGGGTCGGCAACCGGCGGTGTCCGGGCGCGAGGCGACGGCGGCGCTGGAGCTGGCGATCGAAATCACGCGCCTGATCGAGGCGGGGAACGCTGGGGCGAGAGAATGATTTTTTTTGACGGAATTAACGGAATTAACAGAATTTTTTAGGAGTTTTTGATGGGGAGGCGGATTTTTATTATCGCGGGTGAGGCGAGCGGCGATGCGCATGGGGCGGGGTTGATGCGGGCTCTATCGGAACGCGAGCCGGGGATTGAGTTCGCGGGTCTGGGCGGCGCGGAGATGGGCGCGCTGGCGCCGGGGGTGCGGGATTGGGTGGCGG
>QIKC01000246.1 GCA_003232855.1 Verrucomicrobiales bacterium | reverse complement strand
CTGGTGGTCGTCGAGCACGACAGCGCCACCATCCGCCGCGCGGATCACCTCATCGACCTCGGCCCCGGCGCCGGAAAAGACGGCGGCGAGGTGGTGTTCGCCGGCGCCCTCGGAGATCGCGGCAGCTCCCCGACCCTGCTCGCCCTATCGGCGCCCACCTCGCAGCACTCCGAGCGAACACGCCGCAAAATCCCAGCCAAAGCGGCGACGACAGGGTGGCTGCGCATCGGCGGCGCCAGCGCTAACAACTTGAAGGGGTTCGACGTCGCCTTCCCTCTCGCCCGCCTCACCGTCCTCACCGGCATTTCCGGAAGTGGCAAAAGTTCGCTCATGCGCGGCGTCCTCAAGCCCGCCGTCGAGTCCAAACTCAAAAAACCCGCAGGGCAAAAAAAGAAAACTTCCGTCAAAAACTCTCCCTCCTTTCGTTCGATTTCCGGAGTCGCCACCATCGCCGCCGTCTACGAGGTCGACCAAAGCCCCATCGGCAAAACCAGCCGCTCCTGCCCCGCCACTTACGTCAAAGTCTTCGACGAAATCCGCAAGCTCTTCGCCCAAGTGCCCGAAGCGCGCGTGCGCGGCTTCGACGCCGGCCGCTTCTCCTTCAACACCGAAGGCGGGCGTTGCGAAGTCTGCCGCGGCAACGGCCGCATCAAACTGGAGATGAACTTCCTCCCCACCACCTGGATCGATTGCGACGCCTGCCGCGGCGCCCGCTACAACGACGCCACTTTGGAAATCCGCTACCACGGCACCACCATCGCCGAGGTGATGGCCATGAGCATCGCCGAGGCCTGCGACTTCTTCGACGCCCACTCGAAGATCAACACCACCCTGCGCCTGCTGCGCGACACCGGCCTTGGATACCTCAGCCTCGGTCAGCCCAGCCCCACTCTCAGCGGCGGCGAGGCGCAGCGCATCAAGCTCGTCGCCGAGATCCGCAAAGGCCAAACCCGTCACCGCACCGCCCTCATGAAAGGCGCGACGAACCCGGGCGGCAATCTCTACCTCATCGAAGAGCCCACCATCGGCCTCCACGCCACCGACGTCAGCAACCTGCTCGGCGTTCTCCAGACCTTGGTCGAAGAAGGGCACACGGTGGTCGTCATCGAACACAACACCGACGTCATGGCGGCGGCGGACTACCTGATCGACATCGGTCCCGGTGCCGGTGCCGACGGCGGGCGGATCGTCGCCAAAGGCACGCCGGAACAAGTGGCCAAATCAAAACGCAGCCACACCGCACCCTTCCTGCGAGAGGTTTTGTGAACGGGTGTCACAACCCGAAAATCCGGAATAGGTGGCAAATGATTCTGCATCCACAGATTCTTGACATAGCGGGAAAAATAAGCATCGTTCCAAACAAATTGCCCCCCCCGATCACCCCGATCTAAAATGTCCCACCCAGAAAATAAATTTCTAACAACCAGCCACTTACACATGAGTTTTAAAAAGAAAATTTTCCACCTGTTTTTTGGTCTGTTGGCAATCTCAATTTGTCATCCAGCCTCAGCGGTTCTGACATTGGGATTTTCGACAGACAATGGGACCAGTTTTTCGAATAGCTTCGATCTGCTGACAGGCGAGAGTATTACCATTGGCGTTTATATCAATGAGGAAGCAGATGACAACATTCTCGATACCGTCGGATTTTTCGGATTCGGATTAACGGCCGCCTCCGCGCCAACGACCTTCGGCGCGGTTTCGGCTGCCGCGATCGATCCGCTGTATGACTTCAACACGATCGATGAGTTCACTGGCTCGACCATCGACTGGGAAGCCGCCATCTTTCTCAACGATATCCCGATCGCCCAGTCGCATTTTCTGGGCAGCTTCCAGTTTGATGCAACTGCCGACGGATCAACCGTTTTCACCTTTGCCGACCGACTAGTCGGAACAGGTACGGCCACTACCGGCTGGCTCGACGGTTCGGGAGAGGAACTAGATCAGTTGCTTTTTGGGCCGGGCGCAACCGGCACATTTGCCGTCACGATTAACTCGACGCCGATTCCCGAACCGGGGTCGTTTGCGCTCTGCGTTGGCGGTATATTAATCGCGGGTCTACGCCGTAGACGTAAGTTGCTTTTGTAACATTAGATAGCCGGATTCACTGACACCCCGGTGAATATCCCGTTCGTGCCCGATCAGGATCCGAGACCGCCGTTCCGGGTGCGAGCCTTAATCTCGCCTTAGGGAGACTCCGTTGGGGCCCAACGCCAAAGAAGCTCTCGGCTCGATAGCCCAAGTTTTTTACCGGCGCGCAGCTTCATAGAACCGAGGCTCTCCCCTCAGCGAATAATACCGCGCTTACTGGCTGCGATAAAGGCGATGAGCTCGTTCACCGGGTGGTCGGCGGGATCGGTGGCGTGGCGCTCCTTTAACTGGGCGACGGCGTCGGCGACATTGAGCTTGCGCAGGTAGAGGGTCTTGTAAGCCTGTTTCAACGTGCGGATCTGTTCCTCGGAGAAACCGTTACGCCCGAGCCCGACGGTGTTGATTCCACGCACCACTGCGGGGTTGCCGTCGGCGATCATGAACGGCGGCACGTCCTGAACGATCTTCGAGCAACCGCCGGTGATCGCATGACGCCCGATTCGGCAAAACTGGTGCACGGCGGTGAGGCCACCGAGGATCGCGTGGTCGCCCATCTCGATATGCCCAGCGAGGGTGCCGTTGTTGGAAAAGATGACACGGTCGCCGACGATGCAGTCGTGGGCGATGTGAGCGTAGGCCAAAAAGTTCCCGCCATTGCCGATCACCGTCTTATCCCCGGGCGTGGTGCCGCGGTTGACGGTAACGAATTCGCGAAAGGTGTTCCCGTCGCCGATCTCCAGATAAGTCGGCTCAGCGCTGTATTTCAAATCCTGGCTGCGACCGCCGATCGCGGTGAAAGGATAGAACGTGTTGTCAGCGCCGATGGTGGCCGGCCCGCTGATGGTGACGTGATTGTGCAAAACGCAGCGATCGCCAAGCCGCAC
>QIKC01000229.1 GCA_003232855.1 Verrucomicrobiales bacterium | reverse complement strand
TGTAACTCGTTGATCCCCTGTCAAATAACAAGGATTTGAAATTTTCTTTTGCGAAACACTTCGGGGCCGCTATCAGTGTCAGCCGTGCGCCCTGAATCAGGCTGACAGCGACCCGAAAACCCTGTAAAATCTCCCTGATCGATCTCGTTTATCCCGATGAATACCGTCACCAAACGCGACCTTGTCGTCCGCATCAGCAACGAGACAGGAATGACCCAGCAACAGGTGTTCGACGTGATCCAGAAGACGCTCGACATGGTGACCGCAACGCTCGCTGCGGGAGATGAGGTGGTGCTGCGCAACTTCGGATCTTTCCAAGTGCGCGAGACCAAACAAAAAATCGGCCGCAACCCGAACAGTCCGAGTGCCGACGTAATCATCCCACCGCGCGCCATCGTCAAATTCAAGCCCGGTAAGGAGATGCGAGAACGCGTCGCCACCCTACTGCCCTCGCTGCGGGAGAACAGTAATCAGTGATCGGTTTTCACCGGCAAAGTCGGCGCCGGCGGATCGAGCTGGTTAGCTAACGCAACCGCCGCCGCTGCCCCCGGGATCGTCTTGAACTCCACTGCTGTTTGGCGCAGCAACTGAACCGCACCCGCTTTGTCGCCCGCCGCCACCAGCGCCCGCGCATGATGCAATTTTTGGCGCAGCTTGTCAGCGGGATTTTCAAAAGCCGCAGCCGCAGCCGCAAACTCGGCAACCGCCGCACCGGCATTTTTTCCGCCTAACAGAAACAGCCCGCCCGCCTCCAACAGCTTGGCACTGCCGAGACTCTCCGCCGCACGATGCAAGTTCGGCAACAGCTCTTCAGGCTTCGCCCCCCAACGCATCACCGCGACCTTGTAAGCCTTGAAATCAGCGTCCGGCTCCTTGCCGTAGCGCCCGTCACGGCGGAACGGCTGATAAAGCGGATCGCCGACCACGATCGTCATCCACGAGCCCGCCGGAGTCGCCATCCACCCGGCCTCCGCAAGGGTGAACCCGCCGAGCAGACGCGCATTAAAAATATCAAAGAACGTCGATACGGTGAGGAAGGGCTCGTAAACATTGCCCAGCGCCGCGCAGGCGCCGCGGGCGAGCAGCGGCGCCGTCCAGCCCGCCTTGGTGCCGCGCAGCGATTTCGCCGAGTACGAGTGCAGGTGGCAGGCGATCGCGCCGGGCTTAAATTTGAAACTGGGATCGGCAAAAGGCCCGGCGGCATTCCCACTATACCAGCCGAAATACAGAATAACGTCCTCGCCCAACGGGTAGCCGGCCGGGAAAAGCGCTGGCGAACGGTCGATCACCACCGGGATGCCGGCCCGCCGATAGAATCCAGCGCAATTCTCTAACCATTCGTCGCCAACCTTATAGCCCGGCCCCTTGGACGCCGCTAGATTCGCGATGTCGATCACCGCCGTACCCCACAGCCCGCTGGCCTCCGCCGCCAGCGCGTCGTCGATCAACCGCTGCGCCGTCGCATAATCCGGCCCATCGATGCGCGCGGTGAGCAGCACCTCCGGCCGACCAAAGGCCTCGCTACCACGAAAATAGGGATTCGGCGTCATGCCCGCCAGCTGCGGCAAATCCACGCCGAGCAAAAGCAGCTCCGAATCGAGGCTGGCGCCGTCGTTGTTCTGGTGATTGACCGCACTCATCACCGGCTCGCCCGTCTCGGGATCGGTGGCGCCAGTCGGGCGCGGCGGCAACCTCGCGATTTTCAAAGGCATGCCATACATCAGCGCCGCGAACTTCATCTTGTTGCTAGTCGCCCGCAGCGTCCCCGCCGCATCTTCCTGCCGCTGCCACCAGCCATTGGCATCAAAGATCGCACGCAGCGGATCGCGCACCGTCGCATCGAACTCCGCGCGGCTAATCACCTCCTTCGCCGGACAATCCAGCCCGATCACGTTCGCCAAAGGAATCGCCCTTTTCCCCGCATAATACGCCGCCAGCTTGTGCGAGCCCTCGGCATTCTTATTATAGATCACCAACGTGAACGGCGCATAGGTAGAATTCTTCACCGGTTCCCCGGCAACGAGGTTGCCAAGCAAAACGGCAGCAAAAAAAATCGCGACAAAATATTTCATATTCACAGCTCTAACTTTAGCCCATCATAGGCGATGTTCACCCCCGGAGGTAACGACGCGTCATCCCGCGCATGCGACACCTGATGCGCGATGTGGGTCAGCCAGGTCTGACCAGCCTCATGTGCGTCGGATGCGGATCGTCACGCAGCGCATCGATCACCAGACACTCTACCCCATCCAGGGCCGCCATGCTCGCCTCCGGAATACGCTTACAGTCGGGGATATAAGCCAGCAGCGATCGCCCCCCACGCCGAAACAAAAAACCCGCACACTCCACCTTCCCGTGTTCCACCGGGATCGGCACCACCTCGGTAGCACCGAGTTCAAAGCAGCCATCGATCACCTGCGGATCCGGTTTGAAGTAGCCCGGGTAGCGATTCTCGCCATTGAAAATGTAGAAGAACATCTGCTCCAAAATCCGTAAACACGAAGCCTGCGCATACACTGGCAGGCTCTCGTCCCGACCGACCGTAAAACGCCGCAGGTCGTCGAAACCGAGGATGTGATCGACATGCGGGTGCGTAAAAATCACCGCGTCCAACTCCCTAATCCGCTCGCGTAAGCACTGCTGCCGCAAGTCGGGCCCAGCGTCCACCAACCAACGCGCCTCCGCTGTCTCGATCAAAACCGAACAGCGCAGCCGTTGGTCGCGTGGATCCTCCGAGCGGCATACCTCGCACTCACACCCCACCATCGGCACCCCGACAGAGGTGCCCGTGCCGAGGAAGGTCAAATTCAAGCCGATCATCACAAAACTCGCCAAAGATCGGGGCTCCGCGTGCGGAGTCAACCGCTCCTCTCCCATTCAGATATCAAATCTCAAATCTCAAATTTCCGAGGCGAACTGGGGGTCGCTCTCATGGGAACAATGGGAAGTTGCAAGTACCTGGCACTGAATTTGACTGGAGCCAGTCGGGCGACTAGTGCTTCACCGAATCTAAGCGGTCGGGTTGCGGAGGAGGAAACCGCAGATTACGCAGATGAACGCGAATTTGAAAAAGCTGCGGAAGCCTCCAATAAATCGGTGTTAATCCGCGTAATCGATGGTTTGATTTGAATCTGACACTTGAGGCTTGTCCGACCACTCGGGCATCAGACAGAGACCACCTCGAGATCCGCAATCCTCCGAAACTCCTTGGTGTTGCTGGTCGCGACAGGTAACTGGTGAGCGAGCGCGGTGGCGGCGATCCAGAGATCGTTGGCACCGATCAGATCGCCGCGAGCCGCGAGTTTTCGGTAATGGACGCCGTAGTGCCAAGACGCCTCCGCATTGATCGGAACCAGTTCAAAGGGC
>QIKC01000360.1 GCA_003232855.1 Verrucomicrobiales bacterium | reverse complement strand
CGTCGCCGGCGCAACCCTGTTCGTTTACGTGTTTATCTACACGCCGATGAAGCGCCACTCCAGCTTCAACACTTTGGTCGGTGCGGTGGCCGGTGCGCTGCCGCCGCTCATCGGCTGGTTCGGAGCCGGTGGCGGATTCGGCTCGCAGGCGTACTTCCTCTTCGGCCTGTTGTTCTTTTGGCAGTTGCCCCACTTCGTCGCCATCAACTGGATGTATCGCGAAGAATACGAGAAATCCGGCTTCGTCATGTGGTCGAACGGCGATCAGAGCGGTCGTCGCACCGCCCGCCTCGCCTTGTTTTTTAGCCTCTGCCTGACCGCCCTCACCGCCGCACCGCTGGCCTTCGGCTTCGTCCTCCCCTGGGCGGTCGCCGGACTGATATTGCTCGGCTTGAACACGGTACGTCTGGCCCTGCGCTTCCGCACCAACCCAACCCGTCCCGTCGCCCGCAAACTCTTCCTCTTCACCCTCCTCTACCTGCCGCTCGCCTTGGGCTTGCTCATCGCTGGATGGCGGTAAGTGTCAAGTTTCAAGTGTGAAGTGTGAAGTTTCAAGAGGGCTTCTTCCTTGAAACTTGAAACTTGAATCTTGAAACTTTAAACTTCCAAAAAAATGCCTAACGAAAACCGACCGAAAATAAACCCGTGGAGCGTATGGGTGCTGATTGCGATTATGCTTGGTGGAATTTTGGTCTATTTCAATTGGATTAAGACGGTGAACGAACAGATGGCGGAGAAGCGTCCGAAGAAATTGCGCCCTGTCGACAAGCTGCGCACCGATGATCATCACGGCGGCCAGGCCAAGCTTTTTGATCACGACGGCGAACTCTATTTGGTGGGCTATTTTTATGCCGCCGACACCGTCGAGGCGCTCGCCGTCTGCCGTCGCATGGAGGCCATGCGCGCGCCTTTCGCGCAGGAGGATAGGCTGCACCTGATCGGCGTTACTATGGCGCCGGAGCTGGAGAAGCCGGCGGATCTGATGGCCTTCGCCGAGGCCAATGGCTTCACCGGTGATGAGTGGACCTTCCTCACCGGCGATCACGACCGCCTGCGCAAGTACATGAACAAGGAGTTCCGTTACCCGGGACATAAGAAGCCCGATGAGCATCGCGAGGGCGAACACGATCTCTACGCGCGCGAGCTGCGCATCACCCTAATCGATGGCAATGCCGAGATCCGTGGCGTCTATTGGCAGGGCGACCCGAAGGGCGAATTGTTCAACGACAAGCACTCAGAGCATGACATCAACTATCTGCTCACCAAGGAAATGGGGGGCGCCACTGAGGAAAAAGATCATGAATAAAAACAACAAACTCATTTACCTGATGGTGGCCGGCGCCTTGCTGCTGGTCGGCGGTTACATCCTGATCTGGACGCTCAACTCCCGGGCGACTAGCTCTGGAACGCAGAGCACCATTGTCGAGCGGCGTGTCGATCGCGACATCGAGCTCACCGATGCCGATGGCGTGACGCGCCATTTCGCTGAGCTCAGCGGCAAGGTCTGGCTCGTGGCGCACGTATTCACTCGCTGCCCGGGGCAGTGCGCCGGGATCAGCGTCGTTCTCGACGACCTGCGCTCCGAGTTCGACGACGATGGGTTGCACTTCGTCTCCGTCACCCTCGACCCCGAACATGACGGGCCGACGGAGCTGAAGGACTTTGCCACAAAACACGAGCTGCTCGGCGACGACTGGTGGTTCGTCACTGGCGAGCCCGGACCGCTAAACGCCTATATGAAAGAGGTCTTCTTGCTCGCCGCCCAAGAGAACCCGGAGGCCGATCGCAGCAGCGAAGGCGACCTTTTCCTGCACGAGCCGCGCATCGTCCTCGTCGGCCACGACCTCACGTTGCGTGGCTGGTTCTACCCGTTCGATGGCAAGAGCATGAGCGCCTTGAAGAAGGAGATCAAAGCCGCCTTGACCGACGCGAAGCGCGCCAAAAACTGATGAGCATCAGCATCTCCGACCTACCGGCAATCGACGCCACCCTCAACGCCTGCGCGACAGTATGCATCATCGCCGGAATTGTCTTCATCAAGCGCGGACAGACACGCGCGCACATCATCTGCATGGCGACCGCACTGGTGTTCTCCGTCGCCTTCCTTGTTTGCTACATCACCTATCATTACAACACCGATCCGACACGTTTCGCTCATTCAGGCTGGCCGAAGGTGATCTATTTTTCCATCCTCATCACCCATGTCCCGCTCGCCGCTCTGACCGTGCCGCTGGTGCTGCTCACCGTGGTGCCCGCCCTGCGGCAGCGTTTTGACCGTCACAAGCGCATCGCCCGCTGGACTGGCTCTACGTCTCGGTTACCGGCGTGCTCATTTACTTCATGCTCTACCGCTGGTTCCCGTCGTAGGACGGGTTGCCTTACCCGTCCGGGGGCGAGGTGTGGTTTTGATTTCTGCGCACTGGTGTTCGGTGGAATTACGGGTACGCTGCGGCATGCGATTCCATTTTTTCTCCGCCGCTATCCTCGCTCTCGCTTTGCCCTCGGCGGCCTTTGCGGATCTGGTGTTTGAGAAGAAGGAGGTCGCTATGACAGCGAAGCCTGCGGACAAGGAACTGCCGGTCGTGTTCTCTTTCAAGAACACCGGCGATGAGTCCGTGGTGGTGAAGGAGATCAAAATCGGTTGTGCCTGTCTGAGCGCGAAGACGGATAAGGAGCAGTATGCCCCTGGCGAATCGGGCGTGCTGGAGGCGGTGTTCCGCCTTGGCAGCTTCACCGGCGTGCAGCGAAAGGGGATGACCATGGTCTCCCGCGCCGAGGGCGCTACCGAGGATCAGCGCGATAGTCTGATGGTGGAAATGAGCATCCCCGATGTCATCGTCATCGAACCGGAGTTGCTGAGATGGGATGTTGGATCCGAGGCCGAACCGAAGAGTTTCACCATCAAGGTGCCGCATACCGACCCCATCAAGATCATCGATGTCAGTTGCTCGCGCGATGGTTTCACCGTCGAGCTGATCGAGAAGAAGGAGGGTAGGGAATACGAGATTCTCCTCACTCCGAGCTCGACCGACGCGGCGATGCTCGGCGTGCTCAAGATCCAGACCGACTGCATCATCCCCAAACACCAACGCAAGCTGGCCTTCTTCAGCATTTCCAGAAAGAGCAAATCGTGAAGACGCTTTTGGTGCAGTGGGCCGTCCTCGCCAGCCTCGTCGTCGTCGCCACCCTGGCGGTTCATACTTGGCATCCGAAGCGCCCGGCGCTTTACCTCGACCCGAAGCAGTTGAACGAAGGCGAGATCCATCTCGCCGCGGCCTTGGCCTGGCAGGACGCCGGGCAGATCGTGTGGATCGACGCTCGCCGCCGGGAGCTGTACGAGGCGGGGCATGTCGAGGGCGCCTTCCTGTTGAACGAGCAGGACGATTTCAACGCGCTATTTTTAGAGATTTTCGCCGAATTGCAAAACAGTGCCGACAAGCACCTCG
>QIKC01000161.1 GCA_003232855.1 Verrucomicrobiales bacterium | reverse complement strand
CAATGCGGCGGCATCGACGAGGATTTGGTAAGCATGCTCGGCGCCTGGGGAGGGCGCCCCATGACCTACGCTGGCGGCGCGCGATCCCTCGCCGACCTCGAACGTGTCGACCAATTAAGCGGCGGGCGAGTCGATCTAACGATCGGCAGCGCGCTCGACATCTTCGGCGGCAACGGCGTCACCTACACCGACTGCGTCGCCTGGAATAATCGCGCCGCCGGTTAGTGCTCACTTGCCCCAGAATTTGCGTCGTCAATATCTGCGAAGAAGAGATCAAGAGAGCTCGGAGCAAGCACGCTCGATTACAGCGACTCAGAGCATCCCCACGCGGGTGGGGAAATCTCACGGCACCACGCGGCACCACGCCTGTCCATCGGGCCATCCCCACGCGGGTGGGGAAATCGCAACCCGCGGCGAAGGCCTTCTTGGTGTAGTCGGGCCATCCCCACGCGGGTGGGGAAATCTGGCGGTTGCCGCACTGATAGCAAATCATCCGCGGGCCATCCCCACGCGGGTGGGGAAATCGATGGGAGAGGAAGCGTTACACCGTGCAGGTGCGGGCCATCCCCACGCGGGTGGGGAAATCGCGCCCTCATATCCTCATGCCGCCCTTGGCGCCGGGCCATCCCCACGCGGGTGGGGAAATCTCGCCCGCCGTGGTGCTTTGGGAAATCCAAAACGGGCCATCCCCACGCGGGTGGGGAAATCTTTTATACCGTCACATCCTTCGGCCTTCGCCACGGGCCATCCCCACGCGGGTGGGGAAATCCCCTCCGATCCCAACCCCCCGGAGTCGGAGTCCGGGCCATCCCCACGCGGGTGGGGAAATCGCGGCTACGACGCGGAGGCAGACAGGACACCACGGGCCATCCCCACGCGGGTGGGGAAATCCGGGCCAGGTTCAGACCTCCTGACATACCCCTGATATTTCTTTAGAAAAACATTAAAAAGATTGGCGGTTTATTTTAAGATCTGCTAAGGTCGGGGATGTCTGAAATTCTGGAACTTTTCGATTCTAAGCCGGTGATTGATCAACCGGGCGTCGTCAATCACGCCTGCCGATTTGACGATCATGACGGCCAGCGCTTTGTCCAAATCCACGGCCAATCTTTCTACACTTACGACCTAGATGACGCGATCACTGAGCGCTTCGTTTGGGTGCAGCTCCACTTGGCTGGATACGCGAAAATGGTCGAGATCGCTGCGGCCACGGGCATCGCGCTGCGTTCGCTGCAACGTTGGAAAAAACACGTCGAGCAAGGGGGCTTCGAGGCTCTGCTGCCCAAGCCCATTCCAGGTCGCCCCCTCACGCTCACCGCAACGCTCAGGCGGCAGGTGCTTCGGCTCATCGATCAGGGCAAGAGTCACGAGGATATCGAGAAACGCTTCGCAATAAGCGGATCGAGCATCGATCGGATCGTCGCCGCGAAGAATGCCACGCATCAAGGGAGCGCTCAGGAGCAAGTCCAATTCGGACTCGAAGAAGAGGCTCCATGTTTCCTCATTGCGGAATTGCACGAAAGCGAAAACGATTTGCAGGAGCAGGAGCCTAGCGAATCCAAAGAGATAGAAATTCGTTGCGGGCAACCTCTTTGCGATCCGCTCAATCGGGGTTTGGATCGGGTGCTGGCGAAGTTGGGAATGATCGAGGATGCCGATCCGCTCTTCGCCCCCGGGCAGCGCCTCGATGGAATGGGTTTCTTTATGGTTGTGGCATTGTTAGGTCAGAATCCGATTTTGAGGATATTTGAAAACACCTACGGGAAGACTCTCGCGCCCGCATTCTACGGCCTGCGCAGCACGGTGCTCACGTTGTTGATGATGGTGTTGCTCCGCATCAAGCGCCCGGAGCATTTGCGCCACCACAATCCGGCGAACCAGGGAAGGGTGCTGGGCTTGGACAGGATCATGGAGGTTAAAACGCTACGGCGTAAACTGCATCGGCTGGCAGCTCAGAATCGCGGAACAGAACTCATGGAGGCGCTGGGGCGCGCGCGGCTCGAGGGGCGAAGCGCGCCCGCCGAGGGGGAATTGGAAGTGCTCTATCTCGACGGGCACGTGCAGTGCTATCATGGCGGACTGAAGATAGGCCAAACCTGGAGCGCCACGCGCAACCGCACCGTGAAGGGCCGCACCGATACCTGGCTGCATGTGCCCGGTCAATGCGCGTTGTTCTATCTTGAAAGCCCCTTTAATGAGAGCTTGGTGAAAGTCATCAAAAGACACCAGGGGAAGATCGAGCAATTGTTTGGTGGCAAAAAGCCGGTAATGGTGTTCGAGCGCGAAGGATGGGACGTGAGTTTTTTAACTGAATTGGATGAGATGAACAAGGATGGGAGTTTATCACCTATCGCAAGGGCAACTACGCAGATTTGCCAGTAGAGAGGTTTGAGAAAACACCGACTAAAATAGGCAGGCGAGACTACGCCTACGCGCCAGTGGACATCGCCGCGCAGAGCTTCAATCTCTATGCAACAACCACAGGGAAAACCGGCAAGAAAACGCGGGGCAAGATCGGTGAAACAAGTTTCCGGGAAGTGCGCGTACTGAGCGACGATGCTGGAAAGCAGACCTCAGTGGTGACCAATTTGAGCAGCGAGAAAGCCGGAGGCGTGGCGGTGTGCGCCGCATTGTTCCAGCGCTGGGCAAACCAGGAAAACGTGTTCAAATATCAAAAGCAAGAATACGAGCTGGACGCTTTGTTGGAGTATAATCAGGGTGGAAAAAGCGAGGATGAGCGCCGTGACGAGGAACGGATCCCCGCAGATATCGACCATCCCAACCCGGCGTATGCGAAGCTGACGAAAAAGATAAAAGACTTGGCTCAAAAACAAACCCAACTGCTCGCGAAGTATGGGCTGGCAGTCGAAAAGCAGGCCGGATCCGACGGAGCCGAGGGGATCGATGCGGAGCAACTGGCCAAAGTGATCGAAGAAATTCGAGGCAGCAGGCACGGTCGTGAATTGACGCAGATCAGCGCGCAACTCGAGCCGCTCAGAGCGCGGCGAGCGAACTGCCAACCGCGCGAAGAAGCAGCCCCGGCGGGATATGTTCGATTGCGAAGCGGGATCAGGCAAATCGTCGATGCGGTGAAAATGAGTGCCTATGATTTGGAGAACGAATTATTCGAGATGCTGGGCGCGCACTACCCGAACCGAGACAAAGAAGGGCGCAAGCTGATCGTGTCGGCGATGTGCAGCGGCGGAGAGCTCAGATTGGAGAAGGGGAAGATCGTCATCAAGCTCGAGGCGCAATCCTCGCCAAAGCGAACCCGCGCCATCGACGCGATCTGCCAGACACTCAACCGGCGTCAGGCCATCTTCCCGGGCACCGATTTGCGTATCGAATTCGACACGCAGCGCGCGGTCTGAGCCACGTGGATTGATCCAAAAACCGCCAATTGATCGAGGGGGTATGTCAGGAGGTCTGGATTTGGTGAAGCACTAGCCTAGATTTGACGGTGAACGCTGTCGCACGCGCGATCGCCTTCGCGTTCGCAAGCACCTGTCTGCTACGGCACGAGCAAAGTCCTCGTCTTGTCGTCTTAGCCGTTGTCCTGGACGCGGAAGAAGATGATGT
>QIKC01000066.1 GCA_003232855.1 Verrucomicrobiales bacterium | reverse complement strand
TCCGCCCGGTGTCGCTATCGATGCGCTTATTCGGAAACGTCTTCGCCGGTGAGACGCTGCTGCACACCATGAGTTCGATGCTGGACGAGGCACCGCCGATAGTCGCTTTTATCAGTAGCGTGCTGCTGCCGCTGCCTTTCTTCTTTTTGGAAATTCTGATCGGCGTCTTGCAGGCGATGATTTTCGCCCTGCTCTGCGCCGTTTACATCCAGCTCTCCACCAGCCACGAAGAGGAGGAAGGGCACTAGAGAGCGGGGAAAACGGCGAATTGGATAAAAAATCTTTCACCCGCCGGTGATCATCTGCAAAATGTGGGCGGCGGGGGCAAAAAAACAGAAGTAAAGCAACTAAACCAAATAGAATACGAAACAATGGACATCTTCATGACTATCTTCACCTTGCTCGGCACCCAGAGCGGTAACTTCGCTCTCGGCATGGCCGGTATGGGCGCCGCGATCGGCATCGGCCTCACTGGCTTCGCCGCCGCCCAAGCGGTCGGACGCAATCCCGGTGCGTTCGGTAAAATCCTTACCATCGGAATCATCGGTATGGCGCTCGCCGAGGCGGTCGCCATTTACGGTTTCCTGATCGCCCTGAGAGGCGGCTAACGGGCATTGCCCCTTCCCGCCGGGGTAGCGCGAGCTGCCCCGGCGAACCCTTTTTCCAACAACTATTCACCCGATCGTACAGACCCTGTTCCTGCTCGCCGCCGCCGGTGGCGATGCCCATGGTGCCGACCACGCCGAAAAAGAGGACGTGATCCAAGCGCTCGGCGTCCATTGGGAAAAGATCCTCGCTCAGGTCATTCTTTTCCTCATCGTTTACCTGATCCTTAAAAAATTCGCCTTCGGGCCGATCATGGCGATCCTCGAAGACCGCCAGCAGCGCATCGCTAAGGGCGAAGAGAACCTGAAAAAAATCGCTGCTGATCTGGCGGCCGCAGAGGCCAGGCAGTCGGAGATCGTCAACAACGCCAATACCAAAGCGGACAAAATGATCAGCGATGCGCGCGAGAGCGCTGATTCCCTCGGTGAGAAAAAACGCGTAGAGGCTACCAACGAAGCCGCAGCCATCGTCGCCAAGGCGCGCGAGGCCGGCGATCTGGAGCGCAGCCAAATCCTCACTGAGCTGAAGCGCGATTTCGGACGCTTGGTGATCGACACCACCGGCAAAGTGACCGGCAAAGTTTTGACCAGCGAAGATCAGGAGAGGATCAACACAGAGACTGCCGGCCAGCTCTCCCTGTAAAAACGCTGATCACCGATCATTGAAATGAAGGTATCCAAAGACGCCGCCCGTTCGGCCCGCCAGCTGCTCCGCCTGAGTTATCAGGACGGCAAGCTGCAGGGTGATCGGGTGAAGGATATCGCCCGCCGCGTCGGCGAGGGCAAGCCGCGCGGCTACCTAGCCATCTTGCAGGAATACGGTCGCCTGATGCGACTGGAAATCGGCAAACGCCAGGCGGTGATCGAGAGCGCCGTCGAGCTCGGCGCCCAGACTGGCAATGCGCTGGTCGAAGACCTGCGCGCCAAATACGGTGACGATTTGTCCGCCGAGTTCAAGGTCAACCCGGAGCTGCTCGGCGGCATGCGGGTGAAGGTCGGTAGCGACGTTTGGGACGGCAGTGTCCGCGCGCGTCTGGCCGCATTGAAAAACAAGTTATAACAAAATTTTAGAACCACGAAATCCCACAACCAATTAAGGGAACCCCGTCATGAGCAATATTCTCCAGGAACTGGAAACTGAAATCGCCGGCCTCAAAACCGCGGTCACTAAATCAAACGTCGGCATCGTCCGCGAAATCGGCGACGGCGTCGCTAAGGTCGAGGGCCTGAGCGATGTCATGCTGAACGAGATGGTCGAGTTTCCCGGCGGCCTCTACGGGCTCGCCTTGAACCTTGAAGAGACCGAGGTGGGCTGCATTCTGCTCGGCTCGGGATTGGACATTAAGGAGGGCGACGAAGTCAAGACCACCGGCAAACTGCTACAGGTTCCGGTCGGCAAGGAGCTGCTCGGCCGCGTCGTCGATTCGCTCGGCAAGCCGGTTGATGGCAAGGGCGACATCGCCTCGACGGTCAGCTACCCAGTGGAGAAAATCGCTCCCGGAATCATCCCGCGTAAGTCGGTGAGCCAGCCGCTACAGACCGGCATCATGGCGATCGACGCGATGATTCCGATCGGCCGCGGCCAGCGTGAGTTGATCATCGGCGACCGTTCGACTGGCAAGACGACCATCGCCATCGACACCATCATTTCCCAGGCCAAGCAGAACAAGATGGCCGAAGAGGGCAAGCTGGAGGGACACCGCGCGGTCTATTCGATCTATGTGGCCATCGGCCAGAAGCAGTCGAACATCGCCCGCATCATCGCCACTCTCGAAGCGGCCGGTGCCATGGAATACACCGTCATCGTCGCCGCTCCGGCCGCCGACTCCGCCACCAACCAGTTCCTCGCCGCCTACTCCGGCGCGGCGATCGGGGAGTGGTTCATGGACAATGGCATGGACGCGCTGATCGTGTATGACGACCTCTCCAAGCACGCCGTCGCCTACCGCGAAGTGTCGCTGGTGCTGCGCCGCCCTTCCGGTCGCGAGGCCTATCCGGGTGACGTCTTCTACCTGCACAGCCGCTTGCTCGAGCGCTCGGCGCGCCTCAACGAGAAGAATGGCGGCGGCTCGCTCACCGCATTGCCGATCATCGAGACCCAGGCGGGCGACGTGTCTGCCTACATTCCGACCAACGTGATCTCCATCACCGACGGCCAGATTTTCCTCGAAACCGACCTCTTCTACCAAGGCATCCGCCCGGCCATTTCAGTTGGTCTATCGGTGTCACGAGTTGGATCTGCCGCGCAGACCAAGGCGATCAAGAAAGTCTCGGGGACGACCAAACTCGACCTCGCCCAGTTCCGCGAGCTGCAGGCCTTCGCCCAGTTCGGTTCCGACCTCGACGAGAAGACCAAGGCGCAGATCGAGCGCGGGCAGCGCATCGTCGAGCTATTCAAGCAGAACCAGTATTCGCCGCAGGCGCTCGAGGTGCAGGTGGCGACGCTGTTCTGCATGCAGAACGGCTATCTCGACGACATCGCGGTCGATAAGAT
>QIKC01000172.1 GCA_003232855.1 Verrucomicrobiales bacterium | reverse complement strand
CGATATTCAGTCACTCATACGGCAGCGAAGCCATATTCTATATGGGAACGCTCCCAAAATACACCCTTCCCCTACCGACCACACATCCCCCCTGCGTATGAATCCAACCGACTCCAGCCATCCCATTCGGCGCCAACCAGCGTTCAAATCGATCCAAGCGGAGGCTTGCGAGCAGGATGCACAAATGGTTGCATCAGCACTGTGAACAATACAACCAACCGGCAGATCACCCTCCACCACTTCGGCTCTCCCGCAGAGGTCGCGCAACTAAAACGCAACCCAGTCCCCGAGCCCAAACCGGGCGAGGTGCTAGTGCGCAGTCACTACGCCCCGATCAACCCAGCAGACCTAAACGTCCTCGAAGGGCGCTACGGAAAACTGCCGCCCCTCCCCGCAGTCATCGGCAACGAGGGTGGCGGCAGAGTGATCGATGTCGGTGGCGACATCGATACCTTTTGCACGGGAGATCAGGTGATCTACCTCCAACGCAACGACTGCTGGCAAGACTTCGTCCTCGCCCGCCCAGAACAATTGCTGATCGTGCCCGATGCGCTCGATCCTATGGCGGCGAGCATGCTCAAAATCAACCCGTCCACCGCCTGGCTTCTCCTTCACCACTTCGTCGATCTCCAACCCGCAGACTGGATCGTACAAAACGCATCCAACTCCGGAGTCGGACAAGCCGTTATCGCGATCGCCAAAGCAAAGGGTTGGCGCACCGTAAACTTCGTCCGTCGCGACGAATTGATCGCCCCGCTGAGCGCCGCCGGCGCCGATTTGGTAGTGCTCGATAACGACGCGGGCAAAGCGACTGCCCTAGAGGCCATCGGTAACGCTCCCGTACGCTTGGCGCTCAACGCCGTCGGCGGCGACAGCGCGTTACGCATCATGTCGATGCTCGCAGAGGCGGGAACCCATGTAACCTATGGAGCGATGGGGCGACGTCCGCTCAAAATCCCCAACAGCTTTCTCATCTTCAAAGGGCTCCACGTGCGCGGCCTGTGGCTCAGCCGTTGGCTCAATTCCGCTCCGAGAGCGGAGATCGAAAATGTCTACAGCGAACTCGTGCAACTCATGCTCAAAGGGAAACTCCCGCAACCGATCGATTGCGTTTTCGCCCCCGAACAAATCGTCCAGGCCATCCAAAAAGCCTCGCAACCTCGACGCGATGGCAAAGTCCTACTCGACTTCCGCCCCACCGGGAGCGAGGAGAGATGACGATGGACGATCTATTTGATTTCGGCGAATCCACCCGCCCAACTCGCACCCCCAAGGACGATCGCGACGACGTGCTCAGCGTCAGCCAACTAACCCGAAAAATTCGCAATGTTCTCGAAATGCGAGTCGGCGAAGTGTGGGTCGAGGGCGAGATCAGCAACCTGCGCAAGCAGGCTTCCGGCCATCACTACTTCACTCTCAAAGACGAAGGCGCACAAATATCCTGCGTCCTATTCCGTGGCGATGCGCGAAAGTTGAGCAGCCCGATCTCCGATGGCCAAAAGGTTCAGTTACACGGTGAGGTCTCAGTCTACGAACCGCGCGGCACCTACCAGATCATCGTCCGCCTGGTACAGGCCAAAGGCCGCGGCGCCCTGCAGGCCAAATTCGAGAACCTCAAGTCCCGGCTCTCCGCCGAAGGCCTGTTCGACGAAGGAAACAAACGCCCGATCCCGTCCTTCCCCCGCTCGCTATGCATCGTCACCTCGCCAACCGGTGCCGCCCTGCAGGACATGCTCAACATCCTCGAACGCCGCGCCCCCTGGGTGCGAATATCGATCTACCCCGTGCTCGTCCAAGGCGATGCCGCCGCAGATCAAATCGCCAACGCCCTCCACCACATCGGCAGCGGCGACCCCGCCCTGCCACGCTTCGACACCGTGGTCATCTCGCGCGGAGGCGGCAGCCTTGAAGACCTCTGGCCATTCAACGAAGAAATCGTCGCCCGTGCCATCGCCGCCCTCGACATCCCCGTAGTTTCCGCAGTCGGCCACGAGATCGACTTTACCATTGCCGATTTCACCGCCGACCTACGCGCCCCAACCCCCAGCGCCGCAGCCGAACTCATCGTCCCCGACGCCACCGAACTGCTTACCCGATTCGACTTTCTGGGGAAAGCGATCAATGATCGAACCCTAGCCGTTTTGCAACGCTGGACCGAGCGACTCGATTTTCTCCAACGCGGCGCCCTGACCCGAGAACCCGAACGTGCCCTCGCCGACCTGCAACAGCAGCTCGACCGCACCGCCGACGCCCTCAGCACCGCCGCCGGGATCAGCCTCGCCGAGTCCGTCAAAACCCTCACCGAACTCCAGCATCGCATCGCCCTCAGTCACCCGATCCGCCGCCTCGACAGCGCCCTCATCGAATTCGAAACCCTCTCCAAACGCCTTACCAGCGCCACCCAATCCGCCCTCCAACAGCATTCCGAGCGCTGTTCCAGCGCCGAAGCCGCCTTGAAACACCTCGGCCCCGAAGCCGTTCTCGCTCGCGGTTACTCCGTGACCCTCACCGCCGATGGCAACCCGATCAACAGCACCGACGAAGTGACCTCAGGCCAACAAATTCGCACTCACCTAACAGACGGCGAATTCACAAGCACCGTCAAATAGACCAAAATAACCCGACGGCAGTCATCTCAAATCGTGCGCCCCCTTTAAAAAGGAATATCGTCGTCCACATCGACATCGAACTGCGCCCCATCATTCTCCGGTGCCGCCGCCTTCCCGCCCTGCCCCTGAGGAGCAGCTGCGGCACCGCCGCCTCCACCACCTTGGCTCTGCGCTTGGAAACCACCGCCACCACTATCACCGCCGCCACCGCCGCCACCGCCGCCACCGCTGTCACCG
>QIKC01000123.1 GCA_003232855.1 Verrucomicrobiales bacterium | reverse complement strand
TCGCCATCGCCCGCAGCGGCGATCTCCACCTCATCGACCGCGCCAAAATCACCGCCGTCCGCGAGCAACCCGCCCTCAGCGGCAGCGTCCTCACCCTAATCGAGGCACCCGAGCGCCCCGCCCTCGCCGTCCTCCGCTACACCCACCGGCAAAAAGGCGCCATGGGCAACATCGCCTTCATCCTCAAAAACGCCGCCACCGGCCACCCCGTCCCCATCGCCGACGACGACCCCGACACCCCCTACCTCGCCGGCCTCGTCCGCCCCATCAAAAAAGCGCAAGCCACCGTCTCGCAAAACAAGCTCACCGTCATCTGGCGCCTGCTCGCCTACCTCAAACCCTACCGCGGAAAAGTCGCCATCGGCATGGTTGCCGGCGTGTTGTTAGCGCTCGCCTCCCTCGTCCCCCCCTTCCTCGCCCGCTACATGATCGACGAGGTGCTCGGCGACGCCCCCACCGCCCCCAACCTCGCCTGGATCGTCCTCTCCGCCATCACCACCGCCTACCTGCTGCGCCTACTCTTCCTCTGGGTACGCCTACACGTCATGTCCATCATGGGCGAATACGTCGCCCACGACCTGCGCAACGACGTCTACGCCCACGTCCAAAAACTCAGCGTCTCCTACTTCTCCAAGACCCAGACAGGCTCCGTCATCAGCCGCGTCGGCTCCGACACCGACCGCATTTGGGAATTCATCGCCTTCGGCGTCGTCGAAGTCTCACTCTCCATCATCACCCTGCTCGTACTGTCCTTCGGATTGTTAGCCATGGACGTCCAGCTCGGACTAGTGATGGTGCTGCCCGTCCCCTTCATGATCTGGGCCATCGTCCGCAACGGCAGAAGCATGCAGCGCCTCTACACCCGCGCCTGGCGCAAATGGTCCAGCCTCAACGACGTCATCGCCGACACCATCCCCGGCATCCGCGTGGTCAAATCCTTCAACCAAGAGCGCCACGAGCAGCGCCGCTTCGGCCGTCGCAACGCCGACACCATGGAAACCTTCAACTTCGTCCACCGCAATTGGACCAAGTTTTGGCCACTGTTAATGCTCATGATCCACCTCGTCAGCATCGCCGTCTGGTGGTTCGCCCTGCCGCGATTGATCCCCGACGCCCCCGGCGCACCCACCGACCTCAGCCTCGGCGAATTCGTCGCCTTCCTCCTCTACGCCGGCATGTTCTTCCAACCCATCGAGGTATTCGGCCAAATGGCACGCATGGTCAACCGCTCCCTCAGCTCCGCGCGCCGCGTCTTCGACCTACTCGACACCGAATCCGAACTGCCCCACGCCACCGACGCCATCCACCTCGACCCCGTACGCGGCGAAGTCGAATTCGACCACGTCTACTTCGGCTACGACACCGTCCGTCCCATCCTGCGGGACATCTCCTTCAAAGTGCAGCCCGGCGAGATGATCGGCCTAGTCGGCCACTCCGGCGCCGGTAAAACCACCCTCACCAACCTCATCGTCCGCTTCTACGACGTCACCGCCGGCAGCATCCGCATAGACGGCCACGACCTCAACACCCTCGACCTCGGCGCCCTCCGCCGCCAAGTCGGCATGGTACAACAAGACCCCTTCCTCTTCCACGGCACCATCCTCGACAACATCCGCTACGGCATGCGCGACGCCCCACGCGCCAAGATCATCGACGCCGCACGCGCCGCCAACGCCCACGAATTCATCTGCGGCCTACCGCAAGCCTACGACACCACCGTCGGCGAACGCGGCCACACCCTTTCCGGCGGCGAGCGCCAACGCATCTCCATCGCCCGCGCCATCCTCCACGACCCGAAGATCCTCATCCTCGACGAAGCCACCAGCAGCGTCGATTCCGAGACCGAGGCCAAGATCCAAGAAGCCCTCGACCGCCTCGTCGCCGGCCGCACCACCTTCGCCATCGCCCACCGCCTCTCCACCCTGCGTAATGCCGACCGCATCCTCGTCATCAAAGACGGCCGCATCGCCGAGCAAGGCACCCACGCCGAACTCATGGCCATCGAAAACGGCCTCTTCAAAAAGCTCAGCAAGACCCAACGCGTGCAGCCAGACTAGAAAATGAACCTCCAGCTCTCCCCCAGCGCCCAACTACAAATCGTCATCGAAGGCGCCCCCATCGACGCCCGCGTGCAGCCCTGCTTCCCGCTCTCCGAGCCCGCCGCCTTCTACGCCCTGCTCGACAACGACGGCAAAGAGCTCGCCCTCGTCGAAGACCCCGCCGCCCTCGACGCCACCAGCCGCGCAGCGCTCACCGCCGCCCACGCCGACGCCGCCTTCACCATCGCCATCACCGCCATCGACTCCATCCACACCGACCTCGACCTACGCCTTTGGAAAGTGCAAACCGCCACCGGCCCACGCACCTTCCAGACCGGCCTCGGCTCCTGGCCGCGCCAGCTCTCCTCATCCAAGACGTCGCCGAAGACCTCTACCTCATCCGCGACACCGCCACCCTAGACAAAAAATCCCAAGAACTCCTCTGGGCCTACTCAGACTAAGAATCTGCCCGCGAATGCACGCGAATAAACGCGAATCTCGCAAGCGGCACACGGTGTCCAGCGATCGCGAAAGCGGTTCGGCAAAACCACCCGGCACTAAATTGACACTCCATAACTCATCCCCCATTCGCGAAAATTCGCGTGCATTCGCGGGCAAAAAAAAATCATGTTGTTGAAAAAGTGCCAGGAACTTACCGGCCATTTCACCCCAACGGGGTTGCGTCAGAGCGCAGCCAACGGCGGCGCAGCCGTCCTCCAATAATTCTGTCAATTCGTAACCATTCAGGTGCTTGCGGCACTTTCACTGATCTGGATTTTGAACATCGATGAGTTCAAGCGGGCTGCCCCCCCTGTGCTGTCCCCCTGTGCTCCTTGAATTTCAAGCCACCATGCCGCCATCCCCCCTCGTAGGACGGGGTTCCAAGCCCGTCCTCCCAAAGCC
>QIKC01000031.1 GCA_003232855.1 Verrucomicrobiales bacterium | reverse complement strand
GATCTGCATGTTGAGGTTCTCGCAGGCGTTGGACGTCCTGAGGCGCTTGCGCAGCGGCTCTGGCAGCGCTAGCACCGCCAGGCCTTCTGGCGGCGGAGCAACATTTTTTCTGTAAAAGTGATTAGGGTCTCTTGAGCTTGTCTGGTTTTTGGTTTGGGTGATTATTGTTAAGTTAATGTTAGAGCAGCTCCTTCTTCAGGTAGGCTTTGCCGGTTTCCCACTCGTCGGATTGTTCCATGACTATTGCTGTCGCCAGCCTCAGCAGCGAGGCCTCGTTCGGGAATAGGCCGCAGACGCGGATCTGCATGTTGAGGTTCTCGCAGGCGTTGGACGTCCTGAGGCGCTTGCGCAGCGGCTCTGGCAGCGCTAGCACCGCCAGGCCTTCTGGCAGGTTCTCCTCGGCCCAGGCGACGAGCTTCGGCGCGCGCTTCTCGTGGGCTCTCACCAGCTCGGCGATGCGGTTCTCTGCCTCAGGGCGATCCTGCGCGTCGAACACCCGGCGGATCGATGCCGCCACCTCTGCTTTCATTTCGGTTTTAGGGACGTAGGCCTGTGCGTTCTGCTGGATGTGGAACTGGCAGCGCTGCCAGGGCACGCCCGGGAAGCAGGCGGCCAGCGCGGCTTTGAGCCCTTCGTGCGCGTCGCTGGTGATCATCCGGGGCAGGCCGAGGCCGCGCGCTTTGAGCGACGTGAAGAACTCTCGCCAGTGCACCTCGGCTTCCGATAGCGACACGGAGCAGCCTAGCACCGTGCGCTTGCCGTCCTTCTTGCGGATGCCGATCGCGACGAGCAGCGCGCAGCTGCGCACTTCGCCCCCAACTCGCACTTTCTCGTATTTGGCGTCGGCCAGGACGTGTGATATCTCGCCGTTGATCGGCCTGGTGCGCCACGCCTCGAACATTTCGTCGAGGGAGGCGGTGGCGCGGCTGACCTCGGTGGAGGTGACGTCGAAGCCGCAGAGCTGGCTCATGACCTTGGTGACGCGGCGCGTCGATACGCCCTGGAGATACATCTCGGCGACGGCGATTTTGAGGGCGACCTCGCTGCGCTGGCCTCGCTCGAAGGCGGATGGATAGAACGGTTCGCTCGATCCTCGGACCTGCGGGACGCTGACCTCGATCTTGCCGACCCGGGTCTGTAGGGTCTTGGGCTTGAAGCCGTTGGCGTGACCGTCGCGATCCGCTCGGCGCTCGTAGGGGCCGGCTCCAATATGGTTGGATCGCTCGATGAGCATGGCTTGGTCGACTAGCACGGCGATGGCGCCGGCCAGGCCGTCGAGGCCGTTTTCGAGGATGAGGTTGATGGCTTGGCTGGTGGCTGTATTGGTGTTTTGTTGTTCGGTCATGTGTGTGTTCTTGTGGTTGCTGACACACTCATGAGAGCCCCCGTGGCCGGGCGACGCAACCGGCTAGACCGGGCGGCGACCGCCCAGGCCGCGTCCTGCGGCTCCGCTACGCTCCGCCGCAGGACGCGGCCTGGGCGGAGCGGCTTACGCCGCTTTTACAGAACAGATGTTACACCCCCTGATTCCATCATTACTCCCGCTCTATTCATGCTTGATGAAAGCCACAGCACTGTAGAAATTAGTGCTAGGCACTTGCAAGTCCCCCTCCCCCGCGCCTTTGGGGGCGCAGCTACGGCGGTGATTTGAACAACGGCGGGGGACTACGACGAAGGCGGTTGCTTCGAAAAGGCGATCTCCCCCTGCTCCAAGGCGCCGTGGATACGATCCCCGGGGGCGAATTCGCCCTCGAGCATCGACATGCTCAGTGGATCGAGAATCAGGCGCTGGATTACCCTGTTGAGCGGGCGCGCGCCGAACACCGGATCGTATCCCTCCGCTGCCAGATGCGCTACCGCATCATCGTCGAGTTCGAGGGTCAGGTCTTGCTTCGCCAAGCGGGTGTCGAGACGGGCGAGTTGCAGTTTGACGATTTCGCCGAGGTCGTCCCTCGTCAGGCGGTCGAAGATGACTCGCTCGTCGATGCGGTTGAGGAACTCGGGGCGGAAATGTCCCCGCAATACCTCGTTGACCTTGGCCTCTCGCTGCTCGGGGTTCGCCTCGTCCATGATCTCCGCGCTGCCGAGGTTGCTGGTCATGATGATCACCGTGTTACTGAAATCGACCACCCTTCCCTGGCCGTCCGTGATGCGGCCGTCGTCGAGGACTTGTAACAAAATGTTGAACACATCGGGATGCGCTTTCTCGATCTCGTCGAACAGCACCACCGAGTAAGGTTTACGTCGTACCGCCTCGCTGAGTTGGCCGCCCTCCTCGTAACCCACGTACCCGGGAGGCGCACCCACTAGACGGGAGACGCTGTGCTTTTCCATGTACTCGCTCATGTCGATGCGCGTCATGGCGCCTTCGTCATCAAACAGGAACTCCGCCAACGCCTTGCTCAGCTCAGTCTTGCCGACACCGGTGGGCCCGAGGAAAAGGAACGAGCCGATCGGGCGCCCTTCGTCGCCGAGCCCCGCCCGCGCGCGGCGCACGGCGTTGGCCACGGCGGAGATGGCGGTGCGCTGGCCGATCACCCTGGCGCCGAGCCGCTCCTCCATCTTCACCAATTTAGCGCGTTCGCCCTCCTGCAAGCGTGCCACCGGGATGCCAGTCCAGGCGGCGACGACCCCGGCGATATCCTCCTCGGTGACCTCTTCCTGGAGGATTTGATGCCCGTCCTCTTGGAGATTGCCCAACTTTTCGGAATGCTGCGCCAGCTTCTCCTCCGCGTCGGGCAACTGCCCATACTGGATCTCGCTGGCGAGCGCCCCAGGTCGCCCTCGCGTTGGGCGCGTTCGAGCGCGTGGCGCAAGCCCTCGATCTCGGTCTGAATGGCGCGCGATTCATCGATCACTGCTTTCTCGTTCTGCCACTGAGCCTTGATGCCGCTGTTCTTCTCCTTCAGGTCAGGTCGGCCATCTCCTGCTCGACGCGCTTCAGGCGCTCCTCGCTGGCAGCGTCTTTCTCCTTGGCCAGCGCCTGGCGCTCCATCTCCAATTGCATAATCGCACGCTCCAGCTGGTCGATTTCGGTAGGCATCGAATCGAGTTCGATCTTCAGTCGCGAGGCCGCCTCATCGATCAAATCGACTGCCTTGTCCGGCAGAAAGCGCTGGGTGATGTAGCGATCCGAAAGCGTCGCCGCCGCGACCAGCGCCGCGTCTTGGATTCGCACCCCGTGGTGTACCTCGTAGCGCT
>QIKC01000048.1 GCA_003232855.1 Verrucomicrobiales bacterium | reverse complement strand
CGCCGACGTGAACTAGGTACCAACCGTTTTCGATGATCTGCCTCTTCAGATCAGTTGTCCCGGAGACGTAGACGATCATCCCGTAGAAGGTCTTGCTGGTGTGCTCGGGTAGCCAATAGAACACTTCGTCCATTTTGCGCCGCAACTGATCGATATCCTCCTGCCGGAGCTTGCTCTTCACCTCGACGATCATCCCCTTGTTCATCGAGCCGTTGCTGTAGGCCAGCACGTCGTATTCCTCATTGCGCCCCCCCTTGCTCATTCGCACCGACGGAGTCACAAATTCGCGCAGATCGAAATCTTTCCGCAATATTTTCTCGATCGAAGCATACGCCAGCCCCTCGGTGAAACTGCCAAATTTCCGCCCTAGGCCACCGATTTGCTTGCCCAATTCCTTCATCTGCCGGTCGGTGGCTTTCATCTGCCGGTCGGTGGCCTGTTGGGAAATAGCCAGCTTTTCGACGATTCCTTGTAGCTCGGTAGTGCTCATGGTGAAGAAAATAGATCCGCCTCCATGGAAGTCAAACCAGACCGGGACGGTCGGGAACATGGGTTACAGATAAACTGACCACATAGGTTACTCTTTGCGCGTGTTGCCAGCGCCTCTAGCGACGACAGTCAACTCCGTGACGATGCGACTACGTATGCGACGCCGCTTGTTACTGCGGTTCTTCGATCGCGGTTTCGTGCACGCGGACGAAAAACTCCCGAGTTTCTGGGGGAATAGGGTCGATTCCTGCCGAAAAGGTGATGCTGGTCAGTGCGCCGGTGGCGCCTCCGGCGGGGTAGGCATCGTCGAAATTTCCCCAGCCCTCGGCGGCGAGTGTTGTCGAAGTTTCGATAAAATAGAAGCGTCCAATGGTGGAGGTCCAGGTGACGGTGACATCGCCGGTCTCGGCGTCGATCTCGATGGTGGTGATGCGGATCGGGCCTGCGGCGGGCGCCGCGACGATGGCCGAGACGAAGTCGTCGGCGACGATGATGTTGGTCATCGTGGACGCTCCCGGATCGTTGCCTGCCCGGTGGGTGATTTGGGTGAAGTCGCCGATCGTCCAGTCAGTGCGCTGTGCTCCGGGGGTTGCTAAGTCGCTCGCATCCGGGTTGATCCACGTTCTCCAAGTGTCATTGCTAGCGCCTTCAGCGACGACAGTTAATTCCGTGACGATGCGAACAGTCTCTCCGACGACGTATGCGACGCCGGTGTCTTCAATGGTTCCGCCAGCGCCCGCACTGAAGGTGAGCGACGCCCAGCCGTTGCCGATGAGCAGGCGCTCGTCACTGCCGTTGTAAACTCCGAGCCCGCCAAAAAATCCGCCGGTTCCTGTTTCGCCAGCGTTGTTTGTGATCACCCAGTCGAAGCCGATGAAGACGGTGCCGCCCGCGTTCAGGGTGTCGATCCAATCGTCGGTGTCGTTGGTGGTGTCGATGAGAGTGTTGCCGTCGCCGCCACCGGAAGCGTCGTCGGGACCGCTGATGGTCTGGATGATTTCGGCGTGGGCGGAGGTGAGTGCGCCGATCGCCAGCGCGGATAGGAGGTGCTTTTTCATAATATTGGATTCTGGCATTGCGGGTGGGCAGCGATTTGGATGAGGTCGCCCCATCTCTGGATATCGCCGCCGCTTGCCGCGTGGTGGAGTTTGCTGCTGGTGTCGTTCGCGCTGCGACTGAGCGTGGGCAGGACGAGTGGCGCGGCGAGCGCCCCGGAGGCAATTTTGAGGAAATTGCGACGGATAGAGGAACGGCGCATGGAGGAGCATCGTGACTTTTTGAGGGTCGGCCAGCAAAATTTTGCTAATTTCCACGAAAGTCACTCGGGAATGGGGTGTTTGTTTTCCCGGTCTGTCGGGCTCAGTCCGCGACAAGCGACAAGTGTTGAATCGGGTCGTTTGAGAGCAGCCATGGCAGCCCGATTCGGGCAACATTGTATACTTCGTCGATTGGCTTGTTCAAGTCTTCGCCGACAGCGGTAGGATCGCCCATTGACCCGGCGGCGCGGGCGGTGGAATGTCGGGTATGATCATCGTCCCGAAAACCCGAGGTTTCATCTGCACCACCGCCCACCCCGATGGCTGTGCGGCACACATCCAAGAACAGATCGACGTTGTCAAAGCGGCGCCGCCGTTGGCGAACGGGCCGAAGAAGGTGCTGGTGATCGGCTCTTCGACCGGCTACGGACTGGCCTCGCGCATCGTCCCGGCCTTCGGTTCGGGCGCGGACACGTTGGGTATCTTTTTTGAAAAACCGCCCACCGAGCGCAAGACGGCCAGCGCCGGTTGGTATAACACCGCCGCCTTCGAAACCGCTGCCAAGGCGGCGGGTCTCTACGCTAGGAGCATCAACGGCGACGCCTTTTCGGACGAAATCAAGGAGCGCGCCATTGCCGCCATCAAGGCGGACATGGGGCAGGTGGACTGCGTGATTTACTCGCTGGCTTCGCCGCGCCGCACCGATCCGGACACTGGCGAAGTCTATCGCTCCTGCCTGAAACCGATCGGTCAGACCTACACGCAGAA
>QIKC01000256.1 GCA_003232855.1 Verrucomicrobiales bacterium | reverse complement strand
CAACAGCTCGCCGGGCGGCGCTTTCTCGATTTCCCGGCGGGAAGTCATGCCCTCGTAGCTGCGTTTGACCGCAGTCGGTGTGGTCGAACAGTTGCACAGAGCCGCTGCCATAACAGCCGCCGACACGAGCTTGAGGATAGGGAAATATCCGCGAAATTTCATATTCTTACCGCAGGGGTATCTTGCGAAAACCATCGCTCGCGTTCAAGAAAATATTTAACGGCGATCGGACATCGCCGTTCAGGAGCTGCCCGACCCCGACGATCTGCTCGCGGGCGGCACCAGTTTGTTGGCCAAATCGGAGCTGAACCCCGAGCGGATTTCCGGGTTGCGCAGAAACAAGTGACGCAGCGCCTCGAACGGCCACGAGATCAGCCGCGTTTTGGTCACCGTCGAGACCGCGCCCGACGCCGGCTCGCCCGAGATAAACGCCATCTCGCCGAGAAAAGTGCCGTCCCGCAGTTTGATCTTCGTCGCCCCATCGATCTCGACAAGCACCACCCCGTGGTAAACAAGGTGGATCTCAGACACCTTCGATCCCTTGCGAATAAACGTCGTTTCCGGGTCGAGGTTTTTCCAAACGCCGACCTTCAGAACCTTCATGAACTCCAGCGGCGACATGTTGCGAAACATCGTTCCGTGCAGCTCTTCCTCCTCCTCGGAAAACGACACAGCCGCCCGCGCGCGCATCAGCAACCAGATTTGGATGGTATTGATCACAGAGAAAAACAGGTTCCAATAGATCGCCACCCATAGCGGCTCTGCGGGCGCGTAGTAATTGAAGGTCGCCATGATCAGGCAGGCGACGATCGACAGAATCCGCAGCCAGAGAATCCCGCGCACCAGATAGGCCGCGCCGAATAGCAGGTTGGCGATATGGGCGAGCGATTCGGCAGTCATAGCCAGATTGGCGGGGGCGAGAGCCTTATGCGTTATCCCACAAACCCCTTCGCCGCCAATCACATGTTGCCCAATCGGATCTTTCCCGTCCCTGCAGCCGGTCAAAACAGAGCCATAATTCCCCTTTGCAATGCCCCCGATCCGGCCTAGTCTCCCATTGAAAATGAGACTCGTTCTCAATTAAATGATGCCAACGATGCTACCACCGAATAACGCTGTCGCCACCACTCTCGGAGATTTGCAGCCCGGAGAGAAGGCGGTGATTAAGGGGTTTTTGTCCGCCGATTCGGCGTTTTTGCGCTTTCGCGAGCTGGGCTTGCTGCCGGGCACGGCGGTGGCTCTAGTGCGCCGCGCACCGCTCGGCGACCCGATCGAGTTCAACGTCCGCGGTTCGCTGCTCTCGGTGCGCCAGCACGAGGCGGAGCAAATCGAGGTCGAAGCTTAGCCCGCCTTCAGCCCAAAAATGTCTGAAGGCGCCAGACCACGCCCCGGCGACGATTCGCCCGGTGACGCTTCCGCAACGCAGCGCCTGCCGCCGGAGGAAAAACGGGTGTTCGCCCTAGTCGGCAACCCCAATAGCGGCAAGACCACACTCTTCAACGCGCTCACCGGCATGCGCCAAAAGGTGGGCAACTACCCCGGCGTAACCGTCGAGCGCAAGGAGGGCACCTGCATCTCCCAACATGGCAAAGAGTTGTTAGTGATCGATCTGCCCGGCGCCTACTCGCTCAACGCCCGCTCGCCCGACGAGGAAGTGCTGCGCGATGTTTTGTTAGGGCGACGCGATGACACACCGCGCCCAGACGTGGTGATCTGCGTCATCGACGCCTCCAACCCGGAGCGCAATCTCTACCTGACTAGCCAAGTGCTAGAGCTCGGCCTGCCGGTCATCATCGCCCTCAACATGACCGACATCGCCGAGGCGCGGAACCTGCGCATCGACGCACGCGCCATGGGCGAGGCGCTCGGCGTGCCGGTGGTGCCGATGCGCGCCAACGTCCGAGAGGGTATCCCCGCGCTGCGCATCGCCATGAGCCGTCACGACCTACCGGTCTCGCACCACAAAGTGGAGCTGCCCGAAGACGTGGCTGCTTTGTTAGAGCGCTTTGGCCACGGTGACAACCGCGCCGCCCTTTACCTGCTCGACGAGGAAGCCGCCCGCGAAGGCGCCGCCGCCGATTGGGAGAACCGCCTCATCGCCGACCGATACGCGGCGATCCAAAATGTGTGTGACCACGCGATCCGTGATTCCGATACCGGAGCCGCCACCCCGACCGACCGCATCGATGCCTTTCTCCTGCACAAAGTCTGGGGCTGGGTCGCCCTATTGGGCATCCTCGGCTCGCTCTTCGTCGTCATTTTTTCCGTGGCGAATATCCCCATGGGCTGGATCGAATCCGCCTTCGCCCTCGCAGGAGACGGCGTGCGCGCGGCCATGCCAGAGGGCGACCTGCGCGATTTGATCACCGACGGTGTGCTCGCCGGAGTCGAGGGCGTCTTGATTTTCCTGCCACAGATCCTCATCATGTTCTTCTTCCTCGGGCTCATGGAAGACACCGGGTACATGTCGCGCGTGGCGTTCATCATGGATCGACTGATGGCCAAAGTGGGGCTCAGCGGAAAATCCACCGTGCCTCTATTGAGCTCGTACGCCTGCGCCATCCCCGGCGTGATGGGCGCGCGCACCATCCCCGGCGCCAAGGACAGGTTGATCACCATCATGGTGGCGCCCTTCGCCAGTTGCACCGCCCGTCTCCCGGTTTACATCTTGATGATCGGTCTGTTAGTGCCCCCCGGAAAAATTCCGGCACTCACCCTCGGCCTCTACGTGCTCGGCACCTTAGGCATCTTCGTCTTCGCGGCGATCTTCAACCGCGTGATAAAAAGGACGAAAAGCTCGCCACCGATCATGGAACTGCCCAGCTACAAGGCGCCCTCGTGGAAGTCGATCCTGCTGCACATGTGGGATCGCTCGAAGATTTTCGTCCGCCGCGCCGGCACCATCATCCTCGGCATCTCCATCCTCCTCTGGGCCCTAGAGACCTACCCGAAATCCGATTCAGAGGACGATGCCGTGCAGTCGGAGCAAAGCTACGCCGGCCGTCTCGGGAAAGCCATCGAGCCGGTGATCGCACCGCTCGGCTTCGACTCCAAAATCGGCGTCGGCCTGCTCGCCTCGTTCGCCGCTCGCGAAGTCTTCGTCTCCGCCATGTCGATCGCCTACAGCGTCGATGAAGAAGACGACGCATCGGGCGAGCAACTGCGCGAGAAGCTACGCCAAGCCAAACGCTCGGATGGCAGCCCCGTGTTCACGCCATTGACCTGCCTCAGCCTGCTGGTGTTTTTCGTCTTCGCCCTGCAATGCATGAGCACCGTGGCCATCGTTCGTCGCGAGACCAACTCCTGGCGCTGGGCGCTATTCCAGCTCGCCTACATGACCGGATTCGCCTACCTTGCCTCGCTACTTGTTTATCAAGGCGGGCGCCTGCTCGGCTTCAGCTAGAGACCCAAATCATGAATGCGCAGACCCAGACCTGGATCGCCTTGGCCATCGTCGGCCTGACGCTGGCGGTATTCGCCTGGCGCCTCTTCCGCAAAAAAGCGTCGGGCGGTTCCTGCTGCGGTGGCCGCTGTGGCTGCGCCAAGCCGAAGTCATCGCGATAAAGAATCCGCTTTCGTGAGGTGCCAGGTGCATTTCCCCCTGCATTGGCTCAATGCGGGCGCGGCGGCGCAGGTTTTCCGCCTCGCTCTGTCGTAGATCGACCACCCGCTGCCAGCCGAGCAAGAGCGTCTCATGGACAACTGCATAGGGCGACGGATCTAAACTCCAACAAGTGCCCGCCCCGACAAGTGCCAATCACCTTTTCCCAATACATCAGCCCGATGGTCAAGAGGCGCTGATAGCATCGATTCCGTTGGCTCATATCAAGAGGTAGAATTTTCCGGAATATCATCCGATCCGAAATGAAAACCACAACTCCCGACAGGCAGCCGAAATCGCCCCAATCCCTTGACAACACGGGGGAAAATCGCTTCCCTTATGT
>QIKC01000091.1 GCA_003232855.1 Verrucomicrobiales bacterium | reverse complement strand
CTTGTACTTCATCCCCGCAGCTTCGGCCACGTAGCGCAGCGCCTCGGCGAGAGGCACGTTGGTGAGGCGGAGACTGATCGTCTGCTCCTCGACAGCCGCCCCATCCGGCCCGGCTCCGCCGGAGCGCTTCACGATGTTCACCCCCTTGGCTGCCTCATCGGTTTCAAAGGGATCGTGCTCACGGCTCTTCTGACGCAGGAACTCGAGCGCCTCGTCGATGGTTGCCTCGTCAAACAGCACCCGTGGGACAATCGTTTCGCGCAGTTTCCGCGAGATATATTCCCGTCCACTGCTGCCATCGCCCTGCCCACCAGCAACATTGCTGGTGAATGCCTTCTGCGGTACCGAAGTCTCCCAAATCTCATCGACCTCGCGGAGCATCTTCAGACGCGTGTGATCACGGGCGCTGGCGAGGTAGCTACGGCGAGCAAATTCGACCTCTTGCAGGGCACGCCGCGCTGCGGTGTTATAGCGGTCGATGCGCAAGACCGCATCGAACTGCTTCTCGGCGTTGTCGAAATCACCGAGATCGTAATAGCCTTTGCCAACCTTCAGCAGACGACCGACCTCAGCGACTTCCTCGACGTGTTCGGGGGTGATCGCGTGGTTGTACCACTCGGGGTCATCGAGTCGCACGAGGATCTTCTTGGCATCCTTGTTATAAGGATCGACATCTGGCGACAGCACTGCGTTAAGGATGTCTTCGGCCTCAGAACGACGCCCTTCGCGCGCCATTTGGTCGGCGAGCTTGACGCTGACATTCGCGAACAGCTTGATCGCCTGATCGCGCCTAGCTTGGACTAGCGGCGCTTTGGGAATCTTGCCCAGCGCGGCCAGATATTTCTGCCTAGCGCCTTCGTAGTCCTTCTCGGCTTCGAGGCGCTGGCCTTCGGCGATATCAAATTCCGCCTCCTTCACCGCCTCGAGACGGCGAATCATTTCGCGCTCAGCGATGCTGCTGACAGATCCGCCCCCCTTGGCGCTATAGCCGTCACCGGCCTGAACGAGAGAGGAAAGAGAGAGTGAAAGGGCGGGGAGCCCTGCAAATACGAGCCTGGGAAGGCGAGCTGAAAGAATCATGAATGGTTATTACGGCGTGATTCGAATATGGGGTTGGTTTCGATTAACTGGAAGTTTTAACGGGAAACTGGGGTGTTTGAAAAGAGAAAAATGACCCTTTAGCCATTTTTCTTTCGAAAAGGGATCATCAAGTCCTGTGGGGTCTCACCGGAAGCCCCTATTCTGCGGACTTTGGCGCCGTTTTCCAAGTTTTCAGAAAGTTCGAGCAATTCGTATTTCGCGCCTGGTTCGTTCGGCAATTCGAACGAATCCCCCACCTTGACCGGCCCGATTGTCGATGCAACGCCGGGAAAGGTGTTGTGGAAAATCGCGTAATAAGTCGGCCGCACATAGCGGCCTCTATAGGCGATCTGGAACGGCTCGCCCTGGCTATCGGCGATGGTGACGACGTGCGCTGCCATATCGATCCCGCCCGCCCCGCCAGGCTTCATTACGTTCTTAAAAGCGGTAATTTTGTAGCGTTTCTTGTGCCCCGGGTGGCTGCCAAAGGAGGTGCCGATCACGACGATGGGCGACTTGCGCCGGATTTTGGGTCGCGGGGGGGTCGTTTCGAAGAGGATTGTCTCCTCGCGAAGTCCGAACTCGCTGTCCGGGTTGTCGCCGGTCCGGTAGGAGAGAATATATTCGTCTTTTTTGACCTCACCGAGGCTTAGCTTGAGGGCGTAGGGCGGGTGGCTCTCGGGATCGTTGGGATCCGTCCTGCCGTTTGAGAACTCCTCCTCGTTGTCGAAGCCGTCGTTGTCGGGGTCGAGCCCGGCCAAGTCGGTTCGCCCGACCGGCAGCCTGTGCTTGTAGAGGTAGTCCGAGGTAAACGGCGGCCGTGGCGAAGCAGAGGCTGGGTCTAACAAATCAATTTCGACTCCGTTTTGCACCAAGATGGGAACCGAGACAAAAAGCGGTAATTTTTTCTGCGGGATACCCGGCATCGCCGGGGAACCCCACGCCTGTGACTCGCCCAAATGTTTCGATGCCATCTCTGCGGCGGCGGCTCCGCCCTCGCCGAGTCCTTCCCGCTGTTCCGGGTCGGCGCGCTCAAAGCTATCCGAGAGCCCGAGCGCATTCTTGGCGAGAAGGCCGCCACCAACGATGGCGAGCAGTGCTGCGACGACCAGGGCGACGCGATCGTAATTTCGCTTCAACGATTCCATAACGTGGTATCTCGATTGATATATTGGGGGTTATCTGGCGTGGTGTGGTTCTTCGCGGGCGATGATAAGAAAGGTCTAGCCCTTGCCTCCAGAGGCGGGAGCATTCTTGAAACGCACGACATCGATCACTAGGTGAGCATAAACTTTTTCTGCACCGAACAGCAGCGTGGCATCGACCATCGCCGCGACCCCGTCCGCGTTGGGTTCCATGTCGGGGACGAGCATCGGCGGCGGGACATCCCCTTGGCGCGGGCTGCGTTTCATTTCGTTCTCGACGCGTAACTGGCGCAGCCA
>QIKC01000065.1 GCA_003232855.1 Verrucomicrobiales bacterium | reverse complement strand
CGCTTCGGTCACGAGTTCCTACGCGCCACGCCACACATGCTTGGCTCGTTTAGCGGCTACCAGCTCGCTTCACTGACTCTCGCCGCGCTGGGAATCTGGCGCTTCATCGTGCGAGCGCGTGGCGCCTCAGCGCTCGCTTCGATTTGATCTCGTCCTCTCCGCGTAATCGTTGGGGATATCCCCTCTTCTCGTGAAGCTCAGAAGTCCTTGAATCGAGGTTGGAAAACGTTTGTTCCCAACTCATGAAGAAAGAAAATGTGATCTTTCTCTATTCTTCTTCCTTCTCAGAGGGGCGAATAAGTCGCCCTGAACCCTGTTCCACGCATTCTGCGAAGTGGTTCCTCAGTCCCGGGTGCGTGTCGGTAGTCTGTGAACAGGTGCGGGATATCCGGCTGGTGGTGGGACTAAAGTTTTGTGGGCTCTGATGTCCGCAGATATTCACGGCTTCTTCGCAGGCACTAGGGCTTTGGCTTCTCAGTCGCCCCGCCCCCTGTGGATGGTTTGGGCATAACATCTTTCGGGGGCATCCAAAGTCGTTGCACCAAGGCATCACGAGCCGCAGAGGCTTCGGCTTCTTTCTTGCTCGTTCCGGTGCCGCGCCCGAGCACATCGTCACTCCAGTGGACGTCGATGATGAAATTACGTCGGTGATCCGGGCCGGACGAGTTGACGACCGAATAGGTCGGGCTGAGTTGAGTGATCCCCTGAAGGATCTCTTGCAGTTCGCCCTTCGGGTTTTTTTCGATCGGGCTGGCGGCGATGCATTCCATTTTTTGCTGGCAGCATTTGAGGACAAAGGTGGTCGCTTCGTCGATGCCGGTGTCGAGGTAGATCGCTCCGACCAGTGCCTCGAAGGCGTCGGCGAGGGTACTCGGTCGTTCGCGTCCGCCGGAGGATTCTTCGCCTTTGCCGATGAGCAAAAATTTGCCAAGCTCGATGTCGCGAGCAAATTCTTGCAGGGCTTCCCGTGAGACCAGTCGCGAACGCAATTTGGTCATCTGGCCTTCGGCGAATTGCGGAAAGCGCGTGAAGAGTTCGGCGGTGAGGATCAGTTGCAACACTGCATCACCAAGAAATTCCAGGCGCTGGTTGTCGAAATGAGGCTTGTGTGTCTCGTAGGCGAGGCTTGGGTGGGTGAGCGCCTCGGCGAGTAGGAGCGAATTGCGAAATTTATAACCGATTCGATTTTCTATGGAATTCATTCATTGTGCGAAGTGGTGGGTGATGTTTGTCACGATGAACGCGATCGACATCAACCCCGGTGAAGGGGGTATTTCCCGAGAAGGCGGGAGTGGGGTGACCGACGGGGCTTGAACCCGCGACCTCCGGAATCACAATCCGGGGCTCTACCAACTGAGCTACGGCCACCATCTCGCCTTTGCAGAAGACTCGCACGGGCGGGCGGATCGAAATTGGGGGATCCGCCTGTCCGAGTGAGGGCGTATACCTTAGTACAAAGAAACCGGAACGTCAACAGCCGGGAGGACTCAAGCCTTTAAGGCGGCGAAAGCGGGAAGCAGCACACGGTGGATCAGATCCGTCCGAGTTTCGTGTGGGGCAAAGGCGCTTTTCATGGCATTCAGTGTCAGCTTTTCCAAATCGGCTAGCCCTAGTTCGTAGGTGACGATTGCCAGCTCCAGTTCCTTGCTCATCGTGGTGTCGCTCATCAGGCGGTCGTCGGTGTTCAAAGACACGCGAAATCCGAGTTGGTATAATAGGGGAAAGGGGTGGGATTCGAGGCTGGCGGTGGCGCCGGTGTGGAGGTTGCTGAGCAGGCAAACCTCGATGGCGATTCGGTGATCGAGCACGTAGCGCGCCAGCCTGCCCAGTCGAGGGTTCTCGCTATCGCTCGTATCGATGTCGTCTATCAATCGCGTGCCGTGTCCTAGACGGTGGGCGCCGCACCACTGCAGAGCTTGCCAGATCGACTCGGAACCAAAGGCTTCGCCGGCGTGAATGGTGATGTTGAAATTGGCGCGTTGGATGGCTTGGAAAGCCTCGAGGTGTTGCTTCGGTGGGAAGCCATCCTCGCCACCGGCGAGATCAAATCCCACCACTCCGCGGTCGCGCCAACGAAGGGCTAGTTCGGCGGCCTCCAACCCGTCGCTTCGATCGCGCATGGCGCAGATGATTAATCCCCAGGTTACGCCGAAAGCGTCGCCGCCACGGCGCAGTCCGTCGATCACCGCTGCCACCACTTCGTCCTGCGTCAGACCATCGCCGGTATGGAAAACGGGGGCGAATCGTGCCTCGGCATAAATCACTCCGTCGGCGGCCATGTCTTCGATAAATTCGTAAGCAACCCGTCCCAAGGCATCGGCGCTTTGCATCACCGCGATGGTGTGGCGGAAGCCTTCGAGGTACTCTGAGAGATTGCCGCGCTGAGCGCCGCGGTGAAACCACTCGGCGAGAGCTTCCGGATCTGTGGTGGGTAACTCGCGGTAGTTCGCCGCATGCGCGAGCTCGATGACACTGCGCGGACGCAGACCACCATCGAGATGTTCGTGCAGTAGAACCTTTGGTACTTTGGA
>QIKC01000078.1 GCA_003232855.1 Verrucomicrobiales bacterium | reverse complement strand
TAGAATTTTTTGTCCGCCGCCCACCAGTCCTCTACGCGGCTAAGGGTGATCGAAACACCTTTAACAATGTCCTCGGGAACCACCGTGTAAGCCGCGGTACTCGGTGGCACCTGCCACTGGTAACGCTCTTTGTAGTCCGGGCCATACTCCCGATAAAAATGCGGCGGAGAGGGACGGAAACTAGCAAAATAAGGCAATTTGGGCCGCGCATCGGGCAACGTGACCGCCAGGATGCCGTCGCCGTAAACAGCCATACGCGCCCGCTGCTCACGCAGGTACTGTTTGAACCAAGGGGACACGACATTGTCGGACGCCCGCAGGTAAACAAACCACATAAAATCCACCGCCTGCACTCCCACCCCGTCGCTATACGTCGCATCCGGGTCGAGACGAAAAAACACCGTCTTGCCGTCCGCACCCATCGCCCACTCTTTGGCGACACCCGGGATAATTTCACCGGTCTCCGGGTGCAAGTCGATCAGCGACACCTCGATATTGTCGTAGAGTTCGCCGCGAAACGAATTGTTAGAATTCGGGCCAAAGGGGCGAATCGTCGGCGGAAAGGAAGTGATAAAATAACGGAACGTGCCGCCTTTGAGCGCCGCGGGATCACCGATCTCCGGCTGCTCGGAACCGTCTTCCCAAACCAACCCCGTCGGTAGATCCGCCGCCTCGAAAAATGCGAAATAGTCCCCCAATTCCTGCCGCGAACGCAGACGGGAGAGCTTCCGTTCGACCTGCGATAACGCCGCCTCGAACTTCGATTTCGCCCCGGCGTCCGCGCTCGCCACCTCGCCCTCCAGTCGCGCCTTCTCGCTCACCTCCAGCGCGACCTGCTCCGCCAACCACTGTTCGATGTAACGATTGTACTGCGGATACCAACCCTCGAAGTCCGCACTCACCGCCGCCTCGTCATCCGCCCGGCGACAGGAGCCAAGGGCGACGGCGATAACGAGTAAGATGAGGGAAAATCGGCGCATGCGGTCTAGCGATAGTAGCTGAATTTTTTCGGATCGAAAGCCTCGCGCACCGCCTCACCAACAAAGGTAATGAGGATCAGCAGCCCGACGAGCACCATAAAGGAAGAGGTCACCAACCACGGAGCCGAGAGATTCTCCAAGCCGTCGCGCAACAACTGTCCCCAGGTCGCATACTTTGCCGGCAGGCCGAATCCGAGGTAATCGAGCGAGGCCAACGATAAAACTAGGCTCGACACCGAAAACGGCACCAGCGTGACGATAATGGCCACCGAATTCGGCAGCAGATGGCGAAACAAAATACGCGGCGTGGAGGCACCGATCACTCGGCTGGCTGCGATGTAATCGCGCTGTTTTTCCTTGAGCGCGGCGGTGCGCATCAAATAGGTCATGCCCATCCATCCGAATAACAATAAAATGGATATAATCATCCACAAACCGGCACTCTCCTTGAGCCGCTCGGGCACCGCCGTGCTGGCGATCATCACCACGAACAGGAATGGCACGTTCGAAAGGATCTCGATAATTCGCTGCACCAACAAGTCAAACACACCGCCGAAAAATCCCATCAACAAGCCGATGCTAATACCGAGTGCATAGACCAGTGGGATATAAACCAGCGCCGCCTTGAAATTCACCTGCAAACCTCCATAGAGATAGGCGACCACGTCGTAGCCACGCGAACTCGTTCCCAGCAGATGCCGATGACCAGCCCCCATCGTCGGTGGCGCCGGCGGAAAATGCACCTGCCGCACCGCCGTCGATCCCTGCGCGAGAAAATCCGCGACCGCGCCTTCCCCATTCCAACTCTCAGAGCCGTCGATTAGCTCCCCCGCAGCGTACTCCGCCCCGTAAACACGCCCGCCATCACGTTTCCAACCATCCGCCGGCCCGTCCTTCAAACCCGCCCGGTAGCGATAGCGGACGTGCATGCGCTCGGGGCGACCGATGTCGTAGATTCTCGTCCCGAGCCCGGAAAACAGCTCGCCGCCCTCGTAGATGACGCCATCCCGATCGATCAACTCGGTAGAAACTGCACCGATCGTATCGTTGGTCGGCGCGTACGGCACCAGCGGCATGATCACCCAGTCGCCCTCTCCCGCCGCCGCGAATACAGTCTTCATTTCACGAAAATCCGCCGGTGCCTGCCCGGCATCACCATCGTGCCCATACTGCGAACCCTTCTCAACATAACGTGTAAATGCGGGAAAACTCCATTCACCCGCATGCCTCACCACCAGCGCCTCGTTGCCCACCAACGTGTGGTCGAGCGCCGCGATGAAGGCGAGGAAACCGATGAACAACAACGAAAAATATCCGCGCCGGATCGACTTGAATCGCTCGATGCGGCGCAGGGTCATCGGCGTGAATTTGACGCCGCGCGAAAAGCGAATCGACAGCCACAAACCAATCGCAAAGGCGACCCCCGCCACCAGCCAACCAAACCACGGAAACACGCCGCCGCCATCTAGGCTGCGGTGCAGAATCCCGATTTCGCGACTGAGCGTAAACGGGAAACGCGCGGTCGGGAAATTGATCGACAATAGCTCGCCGAG
>QIKC01000348.1 GCA_003232855.1 Verrucomicrobiales bacterium | reverse complement strand
GTCGGGTTAACGATGATGTCGTCAGCACGCGGGTTCTCGCCGACGATCTGCCCGGCGTAAATCGCGTCGCCCGCCGCCACGAAGAGCTGGCCGCGGGTAGAAATGGTATCCAGCGAATAGGCCATGGCCACGCCGTCGTCCATCGATACCAAGGTGCCCGTCTTGCGCCCGGCGACCTCGCCAGTGCGCGGGGCGTACTCTTTGAACAAGTGTGAGAGAATGCCGTGGCCACTGGTCATGTTGAGCAACTGGAACTCGAAACCGATCAGACCGCGGGTGGGAATGACCGCCTCGATCATCGTCGTCGATCCCGAGCTGTGCATGTTGACGATTTCCCCGCGTCGCTCGCCCAGCCCCTTGAGCACGCCACTCACATACTCCTCCGGAACCTCCACGTAGAGATTCTCGAAGGGCTCGACCAGCACGTCGTTCTCGTCGCGCTTAGTGATCACTCGCGGACGCGAGACCAGCACCTCGAATCCCTCGCGGCGCATCTCTTCCACCAACACCGCGATCTGCATCGCGCCGCGGGCGGCGACGTTGAACACGCCCGCCTTGTCGCTGTCGGACACTTCAATGGAAATGTTAGTCTTCACCTCGCGCATCAGCCGGTCGCGAATCTGCCGCGAAGTCACATACTTGCCCTCCCGCCCGGCGAAGGGCGAGTCGTTGATCGAAAATTGCATCTGCACCGTCGGCGGGTCGATCTCCACAAAAAGCAAAGCCTCCGCGTCCTCGGTTCCGCCCAGCGTCTCGCCGATGTCGATGTCCTCAAAACCGGACACGCCGACGATGTTGCCGGACTCGCCAATCGCCGAGTCGCTCGAGCCGCCGACACTGCTGTATTCGAACACTTTGGTGACCTTGAGCGGCACCCGTTCACCGTCGCGCGCGATGCGCCAAATCTTGTCCCCCTTCTCCACCTTACCGGAGAGCACCTTACCGATCGCCACACGCCCGACGTAATCGTCCCAATCGATATTGCTGACCAACATACGGAACGGCGCGTCCGGCTCCACGTCCGGTGCCGCGATGCGCTCAACGATAGTCTGCAACAGCGGCGTCACGCCGTCGTGCTCGTCGTCTAACTCTCGCACAAAATAACCGTTCTTGGCGCTGCCGTAGAGGAACGCCGCCTCGAACTGCTCATCGGTGGCCTCCAGATCCAGGAACAGCTCTAGCACTCTGTCGTGGACAGCGACTGGATCGGCGGAGTCGCGATCCACCTTGTTGACCACGACGATCGGCGCCAGCCCTTGGGCGAGCGCCTTGCGCAGCACAAAGCGCGTCTGCGCCTGCGGGCCTTCCGCCGCGTCGACCAGCAGCAACACCCCATCGACCATCTTCATCACCCGCTCCACCTCGCCGCCGAAGTCGGCGTGGCCGGGCGTATCGACGATGTTAATCGTGTAACCCTCCCAGAGGATCGCCGTGTTCTTCGCCTTAATGGTGATGCCACGCTCACGCTCCTGATCCATCGAGTCCATGGCGCGCTCAGTCACCGATTGGTTCTCGCGGTAGGCGCCGCCCGCCTGCAGCAGCAGATCGACCAGCGTCGTTTTGCCGTGATCGACGTGAGCGATGATGGCGATATTGCGTATTTTTTCAGATCCCATGGGGCGCGCACTGTCCGCGAATCTACGCAATCGTCAATCGCTACTATGAGCGCCGAAAAGACCGATAAAACCGCAAATTACGCCGATTTTTTGTGCAATAATTCGCATCACCTCATCAGCCCCCACAAAATAATAGCAAAAATCCCAATAACTCCCTCATTATCAATCCATTAATCCGTGTAAATTCGCGTTAATCTGTGGTTTCCGACAACAGCTCTGCAAAGTCGAAAACCGAGTGAAAATAGCCCGCAGCCGCGATCCCCGGGTCGAGTTCGCCGGCGTAGATCAACACCGGAAAACGGTTCAGATGCTTGTATTTACGCGGCAGAAACAAGCGCGAAAGCTTGTCCTGCATCTCGCCGATCACCCGCTTCGGAGTCTCCCGGCGCAACTTCATTTCGCAGGCGAACAGGCTGTGCTCGGTCTCGATCAACAAGTCAAACTGGCAGCCCTTGCGCCGCTGGGTGGCGGGTTGATAAAAGGGGCCGGCGCGCAGCACCTTGCCCTCGATCCCTAACAATCGCTCGACAGCATCCGCATTGTTGAGCACCAAATTTTCAAACTGAAACCCCAGCACCGTGTCCCACGCCGCCAGCTTTTCCAGCCCGACCCAGCGAAAACGCCCGCCAGCAATCTGTTTCTTGCGCGGCTCGATGTATTTCAAATAGAAGCGCAGGTAGTTATCAGCCAGGCGAAAGTGGCTGACCTTTCCCTCGCCGCCACCAACCGTGAAATGTGGTTCCTCGCGCAGGAACCCGGCGATCTCCAGATCGCGCAGATAGTGCGAGAGATAACCCGCCCGCGTCTTGCCCAAAACCCCGCTCAGCTCGCTCAACGTCTTGCTGCCACCCGACAGAGCGAGCGCGATCTTACGGTAGATATCCGCGCGGCGGGCGAATACGTCGTTAAAGATCGCGT
>QIKC01000132.1 GCA_003232855.1 Verrucomicrobiales bacterium | reverse complement strand
CCGCCAGCGCATGCGCTTCGATCGGGTCGCCGACCGCAGTTCCCGTCCCGTGCGCCTCGACATAACCGACCGCCGCCGGATCGATTCCCGCATCGGCACAGGCGTCCTTAACCAGTTGTTCCTGAGCGGATTCGCTCGGCAAAGAAATACCATTGGTGCTGCCATCTTGGTTGGCAGAAGTACCCGAGATGACCGCGAGAATAGGATCGCCATCGGCCAGCGCCTTCGAGAGCGGCTTGAGCACGACCATGCCGGCGCCTTCGCCGCGGACAAATCCGTTGGCCGAAGCGTCGAACGCCGCGCATCGCCCATCGGGCGAAAGCATCCCCGCCTGCGAAAACCCGATAAACCCGTCCGGGGTAATCATCACCGTAACGCCGCCGGCCAAAGCCACCTCACAATCACCCGCACGCAACTGCTGGCAGGCGATGTGGACTGCCGTCAAAGCGGACGAACACGCTGTGTCCATCGACATGCTAGGCCCTTTCAAATTGAAGCAATAAGAGATGCGGTTTGCCGCGATGCTGTGGGCATTGCCCGTCGGCGAATGCGCACTGATCCCCGAGCGGTCGTTTGCTCCACCTTGAATACTTTGGTAGTCAGTGTGAGAGACGCCGACGAACACGCCGATATCGCTACCCTTCTCCAAATCGAGAACGATCCCCGCCCCCTCCATCGCCTCCCAAGCCGTCTCCAACAGCAGCCGCTGCTGAGGGTCGATATACGGTGCCTCACGCGGCGAAATTCCAAAAAACTGCGGGTCGAACTGGTCGATCCCATCGATGAATCCCCCCCTCTTCGCGATCGTCTTCCCCGCCAACCCGGCCTCGGAATCATAAAAACGTTCGACGTTCCAACGATCCGGCGGCACTTCGCACACCGCGTCTTTTCCCTCGATAAGAAAGTTCCAGTATGTCTCGACATCGTTCAGGCCGCCGGGAAAACGGCACCCCATTCCGATGATTGCAATTTTTTCTTTCTGCATGTGGGAAGGCGAAGTTACGCGAAGTATGGTGAGCACGACCCGCCCCGACGCGAAAACGCGTCGGGCAATCCGGATTTCGAACTCAGTGTGTGGACTGGGTGGATGTCGATCGACCCCACCCGTCAGATTGACCGGTGGAGAACCCCCCGAAGGTGAACAGAATGCCAACGATTGCAAGCTCCGGGTGATCGAAAATTATTCGACGTTTGCTCTATAGTTTCCATAGAGGCTCGCCCCTTGACCTACCCCCCGCCCCGGCGCAAGATCCCCGCCCTATGGCGAAACTCAACGACAACTACCTCAAACTCAAAGCGGGCTACCTTTTCCCCGAAATCGGCCGCCGCGTGCAGGCATTCACGGACGCCAATCCGGAGGTAGCAGGCGACATCATCCGCTGCGGCATCGGCGATGTCACCGAGCCCCTGCCCGCCGCCGCCCGCGATGCCATGAAAGCCGCCGTCGACGAACTCGGTGAAAGAAGCAGCTTCCGCGGCTATGGCCCGGAACAGGGCTACGATTTCCTCCGCACCGCCATCGCCGAGGGCGACTACCGCGGGCGCGGCATCGAAGTGGCCGACGATGAAATTTTCGTCTCCGACGGCTCAAAGTGCGACACCGGCAACATTTTGGACATCTTTGGCCCGGGCAACACCATCGCCATCACCGACCCAGTCTACCCAGTCTACGTCGATACCAACGTCATGGCTGGCAACACCGGCGACGCCGACGCTTCGGGCGCCTACGAGGGCATCCACTACATGCCGTGTACCGCCGAAAACGGTTTCGTGCCCGCAGTCCCCAACGAGAAAGTCGACCTTATTTACCTCTGCTACCCCAACAACCCCACCGGGGCGACCGCGACCCGCGAACAGCTCACAAACTGGGTCAAATACGCGCAGGCCAACGGCTCGATCATCCTCTACGACGCCGCCTACCAAGCTTTCGTCGGCGACGACAGTATCCCGCGCTCGATTTACGAGATCGACGGCGCCCGCGAATGCGCCATCGAATTTCGCTCGTTCTCCAAAAACGGCGGCTTCACCGGCGTCCGCTGCGCTTTCACCGTGGTGCCCAAAACGCTGCTGGCCGAAACTTCCACGGGAGAAAAAATGCCCCTGCACCCGCTGTGGTCACGCCGCCAGAGCACCAAATTCAACAGTGTCAGCTACCCCGTCCAACGCGCTGCGGAGGCGCTCTACTCGGAGGCCGGGAAGGCGCAGATCTCCGCACTCATCAAACACTACATGGGCAACGCAAAACTCCTGCGGGAGGCCTGCACCGCGCTCGGGCTCAACGTCTTCGGCGGCGAGAACGCGCCCTACGTCTGGGCCGCCTGCCCCGGGAGCATCGATAGTTGGGGAATGTTCGACAAGATGCTCGCCGAGGCCAAAGTCGTCATCACCCCCGGCGCCGGTTTCGGCGCCGCCGGCGAGGGCTTTTTCCGCATCTCCGCCTTCAACAGCCGCGAGAATGTCGAGGAGGTCTGCCGCCGCCTCGAGACCGTCGTCGGGAGTTTCTAACCAACCGAACAACGGCGATAGAGGCACCGCCTG
>QIKC01000143.1 GCA_003232855.1 Verrucomicrobiales bacterium | reverse complement strand
GGAAAAACCAGCCAAACAGTTCATCGAACTCGACGTGCCGCGCGACCAAGTGGTCGCCTTCGCCCTCTACACCCACAAGGCCGGCACCCTCAAGCTCAGCGCCCAACTGTTCCCGCTCAAACCCGGAGAACCCCGCGAGGCGCGGCTCGAGTTCAAACACGGCGACTCTTGGAAAGAGGCCGCCAAAGCAGAAGTCCTCGAACTCGGCTGGAGCGCCCACTTCCGCATCGAGGGTTGGGACAATAGCAAAGACGTGCCCTACCGCGTGCGCCACGGCGAGGCGGCCACCTTCGCCGGCCTGATCCGCAAAGACCCGATCGACAAAGACGTCATCGTCATCGGCAGCCTCTCCTGCAACTCCAGCCGCAGCCCCGGCCCGCGCCCGCAGATCGTCAAAAACCTCATCGCCCAAGACCCCGACCTGCTATTCTTCGCCGGCGACCAGACCTACCACCACAGCCAACACACCGCCGGCTGGCTTCAGTTCGGCTTACAGTTCCGCGAAGTCATGAAAAACCGACCGACGGTCACCATCCCCGACGACCACGACGTCGGCCAGGGCAACATCTGGGGCGAGGGCGGCATCCAGTCCACCGACGCCAGCGGCTCCTCCGGCGGTTACTTCTATCCGCCGAAATACGTCAACCTCGTGCAACGCCAACAAACCTGGCACCTGCCCGACCCCTTCGACCCCACGCCCATCAAGCGCGGCATCACCGTCTATTACACCAGCCTGCTCGTCGGCGGCATCGACTTCGCCATCATCGAAGACCGCAAGTTCAAAAGCGGACCGCTCGGCAAGATCCCCAAAATGGGACCGCGCGCCGACCACATCAACGACCCGAAATACGACCGTGAGAGCGTCGATATCCCCGGGCTCAAACTGCTCGGCAAACGCCAGCTAAAATTCCTCGACGACTGGGGACAAAACTGGACCGGCGCGCAGATGAAAGCCGTCCTCTCGCAGACCGCCTTCTGTGGCGCCGTCCACATACACGGCAATAGAAACAACCGCCTGCTCGCTGACCTCGATTCCAACGCCTGGCCACAGACCGGTCGCAACGCCGCACTCACCCGCATGCGCCGCGCCCGAGCCACCCACCTCTGCGGCGACCAGCACCTCGCCGTCACCGTCAAACACGGCATCGAAGCACCCGGCGACGGCCCCATGGCCTTCACCAGCCCCGCCATCATCAACACCATCTACGGCCGCTGGTGGCACCCCGAAGACGAACAGCCCGGCCCGAACGCCGTCGAGGGCAGCACGCTCCCTTGGACCGGCGACTACCTCGACGGCCTCGGCAACCACATCCGCATGCTCGCCTACGCCAACCCCGAAAAACGCAGCGACCAAAACAGCAGCGCCGAAGGCTACGGCATCATCCGATTCGACAAAAAAAGCGGCCAGATCACCTTCGAATGCTGGCCCCGCTTCGGCGACGTCACCGACACCGCCGCCGCCCAATACCCCGGCTGGCCCATCACCTTCGCCAACGCCGACAACGACGGCCGCAAACCCGTCGCCACCCTGCCACCGCTGAAACAGGCCGGCGTCGTGCAGGTCATCCGCGAGAGCGACGGCGAGATCCTCTACACCATCCGCACCAAAGCCGGCTTCGCTCCCCCCGTCTTCGCCAAAGGCCGCTACACCGTCAAATTCGGCACCGACCGCCCCGAGAAAACCCTACTCTCCGGCCAAGAAGTCAAATAGGAACCCAAAACGCCACGCCTCCATAGGACGCCAAGCCTCACCGTCGGCGATGTCTGTCTATTATTTTGGGCTGTTATTTTTCCCAACATGCATTTTGACCCACACAATCAAACCTCCAAATGCAAGGATGACGGCTAAGATTATGGGCAATTTGCTCTGTAGACTATCAGTCATTGTTACGGGCGCAACGTCATTGGGCAAGCCTTTTTTTGCTTCGCTCCTTTGAGCTTGCACAATTTCATCATACACAACTTTGTCACGTTCTTCCGCTTCGACACCATTATTGTTAGGATTTACTGATGACCTTTCCAACGTTTTTTTGAGATTACTATTTATTCTCTCTTTCTCTATTGCTACGATATAGTCGTTAATCCCATCATCACCAAAATGTTTTTTCCTACGAAGAGATAACGCCTTTAGACTTTTCTCATCGGGATGAATTCCCTTTTTCTTTGCTTCTTCATTAATTTTTTTCGTTAGACCTTCGGTGAAGGCCTGCACGTTTTTTACATCGCTATCATAAACAGACTGGAGTTCGGCCTGACTTTCAATTCCAGTATCAGAATATGCAAAAACCTTTATTTGAAGGGATTTAGCGTATTTCCCAAAAAAGGAAACCCCCACGCCCATGGGCGATCTTCCTTCCTCTGAGAAAGAATTTGACCTGACTATATAGCTGTAAGACCAAAGATCTTCCTCTAGCTTCATAAATGGAGCTTTGCCCGACTTTGTAGCATAGATTCTCTCATAACTACCCGCATATTTACTTTCCGTTCTTTTCCCCCCAAGCCTCATTAAACTCTGGACTTTTTCATGAAAGAACCCCAATAGCAGA
>QIKC01000338.1 GCA_003232855.1 Verrucomicrobiales bacterium | reverse complement strand
GATCGCTCCGACGAGATCTACAATCTCATCAACTGGAGTATCGAGGTGGTGCACCACGACGGCGAAGCTGGGGGGAAAGCCTACATCGTCGAGCCAGAGGATCTGGAGCCGCTTTACAAAGAGGGCGCGCGACGCGTCTTCCGTGCGGACGCGATCCCCTTCGAATTCGAGATCTACGGCTTCGCGCGCAACCTCATCAACAGGAAAGGGCAGGTGATCGGGCTGGTCGAGGAGTCGGCGAAGGCCAACCCCGAGAGCAGATTGTCGGGCGGCTTCATCGACGGCTTTGCGTTGTGGCCACAGAAACTAAACAAGCAAATGGAGTTCAACTCCCCGGCGCCTATCTCAAGGTGCGCGCTGGGGGCGAGGAGCTGCTGCACACGATCATCTCCGGGGGGGACGGGTTCAATCCGCGACCGGTGACGGTGGAAATCGGTGAAGAGACTTGGTCAATCGACCTCACCCGGCGCCGCTACTCGCTGCCCTTCGGCCTAGAGTTGGAGAAATTCGAGAAAGAAGACCATCCGGGGACGAGACGTGCGCGTGAGTATTCAAGCGACGTCGTCCGTATCGATGACGGGGTCGCGACCGACCGTTACCATATCAGTATGAACCAGCCCCTGCGTTACGGGGGGTTCACCGCCTATCAGGCGAGTTGGGGGCCGCAGGGAGCCGGGCCGGGCGATCGCCTCTACACCAGCCTCGCAATCTCTAACAACCCGGCCGATCAATGGCCGAAATGGGCGACCTACGTGGTCGCCATCGGCATGACCATCCACTTCGTCCAGAAATTGATCGGCTATCTGATCCGCGCGGGTCGCAGTCGCGACAGCGTGAAAAACAAGGAGGAGGCATCATGATGCAGAGACTTCGCAAGCTATTCCTACAGGCGGTGATCGTTGCGAGCGCCGGGCTTTCTGCTTGTGCGCCCAACGAGGACAATTCCTCCCTCTCCTCATACGAGCGCTGGCCCGCCGAGGTGGTTTCGGTGTTCAGCTCGATCCCGGTGCAGGAGGATGGGCGCCTGAAGCCGGTGGAGACGGTCGCGCGCTTCAAACTGCTGCGCATGAACGGGGCAAAGCGGCTGCAGCTGGTAGTCGACGGCGAGGAGATGAAGCTGTCCGCCAACGAGTGGTTGCTCGACTGCCTATTCCGGCCGGAGATCGCCAAGAAATTGCCGATGTTCAAGGTCAACAACCCGGAAGTGATGCGCAACATCGGCGTCGAACCCCACACCTCGCCACGGCAGCGCTACAGTTACCAGGAGATCAACTCCCCCGAAGTCATGGCGCGGCTGTCCCAGCTCACTGCCGGTTATTCAGAAATACTCAATGACGCCGACCGCGAGGCGGAGGGAAAAGCACTCCGCCGCGATCCGATGAAGGCTGGGGTGATGGCGCTCAAATCCAAAATCAACGAATTCGAATGGGCTTTGAACGCCTTCAACTTCGCCCGTGACGGTCTCGCGGTGGACCTCGGAGAAGCCTCCGATCGATTCGAAAAAACGGGCACCGGCACGACGCCGATGAGCGTATTTTTGGAACGCTTCGACGACATCGTCGCCGAGGCACGCGGCGAAGGCGGCAAGGATTTCGTCGAAAAAGTGGGAGTGGCCTTTCAATTGTTAGAGCGCGACACCGCTACTGCTGGCGTCCGCGACCTATCCAGCATCACCAGCCTAGCGATGTTCCCGCCGGTCGCTGCCGATGACGAGGAGTGGGTGAAGCCGGGCTACCTCATCGAGCGCCTCAGCTTCCGCGCGGGCGAATTCACTGGCACCGAGAGGGAGGAGTTCTCGCAGTGGGCGATGCCGAAGATCCTGTTGCTAGAGGAGTTGGCGAGTGCCGCCCGCGACGATTTCTCCGGAGGGGTCTTCCTCGATAAACTGACCAGCCTCCGCGACGGCATCGTCGCCGACGCTGTCGAGCGTGGCGAGTATGGGAAGATTAAATTAGAAATGTTCTGGCTCCGTGCGGGCTTCTTCCACTGGGCGCAGGGCTTCTACTTCATCGCTTTCCTTTTGTTGGTCACCACCTGGCTATCGCCTGCGAGCAACTTCGCCCGGATCGCCAGTATCGGGGTCTGGGGCATGACTTTGGGTGCGACGTTGGCCTTGTCCCTCGGCATCGTCGTGCGCTGCTTGATCGTCGGTCGCCCACCGATTTCGACGCTCTACGAGACCATTTTGTTCATCACCGCCACCGCCGTCATGCTCTGCCTGCTGGTCGAGCGGATGGATCGCAAGCGGGTGGCGCTGGCGCTCGCCGTGGTGTTAGGGCTCGGCGGCATGTTCATGGCTATGCGCTTTGAGATAAAGGAGGCAAAGGACACCTTGAAGGAGTTGGAGGCGGTGTTGCGATCGAATTTTTGGCTGGCGACCCACGTCATCTGCATCAACCTCGGCTACATGGCAGCGCTGGTGGCCGGCGCCATGGGACATGTTTATATCTTTGCTAGGTTTTTCGGTGTGACGGATAGGGAGTTTCTTCGTTCGGTGACGCGCATGGTTTATGGGGTCACTTGTTTCGGGTTACTATTTTCGCTGGTGGGCACGGTGCTCGGTGGCGTCTGGGCGAACGATAGCTGGGGGAGGTTCTGGGGTTGGGATCCGAAGGAGAACGGCGCCCTGATGATCTGTCTCGGCGGCATCCTCCTTTTGCACGCTCGCATGGGGGGCTACATCCGCGATCTGGGGATCAGTATGTTCGCGGTGTTCATCGCCACTATCACCGTGTTTTCATGGTGGCACGTCAACCAATTGGAGACCGGCCTGCACAGTTACGGCTTCACCCCTCCGGTATTATGCTTTGGCTCTATTTGACCTATGGGATCGAGTCGGCGGTGCTCGCACTAGGTATGCTGGTGTTCTTCCGGGATCGCATTGCGGATCGCAGGAAATTGACGCCAGTGGAAGCTTGAGGTGGTAATGTCAGCGAGGGAAGAGGATCACGTGTTCGTTTTCATCCTTCACCAAGCACCGACCGAGGAGCCGTCCGATCAATGCGGCGCTTCCTCATAGAAGCAGGAGTAAAGCCATGATGACATACAAAGGATACAAAGGGACCGTAAGATTCGACGACGAGGCAGAAATTTTCCATGGGGAGGTTCTAGGCCTTCGTGACGTCGTCACCTTTCAAGGCGTTTCCGTAGAGGAGCTAAAAA
>QIKC01000178.1 GCA_003232855.1 Verrucomicrobiales bacterium | reverse complement strand
GTGGCGGCAACGCGGCGCGGGCGCTCGGCTACGCGCCGCTGACGCAGGATTGGGACGAGCGTTGGGGTTACTTGTTCGTCGATTATCCCGGTTACGGAGCCAGTGCGGGCAAGCCCTCGCCAAGGGCGATCGATGCGGCGGTAGACGCTGCCATCGCGGTTTGGCGGGATGAGTGCGAAGCGCCGCTGAGTGCGTTCGGGCATTCGATCGGCGGCGCGGTGGTGCTGCGTGCCGCCGTCCGGCATGAGATGAAAGAGATCGTTTTGGTGTCGCCGTTTACCTCGATGATGGCCATGGCGCGGCACGCGGTCGGCTGGCCGTTGTGCGAGTTGTTGCGCCATCGATTTGATAATGTCGAGGCGCTGCGCTCGCTCGCCGCGCGACCGGTAAAGGTGGTGGTATTCCACGGAGTGCAAGACGCGCAGGTGCCGGTGCAGATGAGTCGTGATCTGGCGGCGCAGTTCCCGGATCTGATCCGCTATCACGAACTGCGCTACGCTGACCACAACGGGATAGTGAGCAACTACGCGCACAAGATCGGAGCGGCGATGAGCGCCATAGAGCCGCAATAGGGGCGGCGAGGAGTGGATCGCGATGCTTAGGGGAATGTTAAAAAAATCATCAAAATGGCTAAATTTTCCTTGATTTGATAATAATTGTAATTGTAAGGTGCAATTATGAGATTAAGAAGAATCCCCGCATTATTTGGAATATCAGCACTCCTTTGCACGCTGAGTTCGGTGAGCTTGGCCTCCGAGAACGAACAGTCACCAGAGCGAGTGGAGCAGCGCCATGAAGATGGGAACAACAAGGGCGACCACAAAGGGGGGCAAGGGCATGATGGTGAGTATCGTGACGGAGAGCGAATTTTCCGCACGAACCGGGGTTTGGAGTATTACGATTGCGAGATCATCGGGCGCGATCCGCATGGTGTGACTTTCCGGCATCGTGGCGGAGTGGCGAAACTTGCCTATGCCGATCTGCCAAAGAGCGAACAGACCGCCTTTGGCTACGATCGCGACGAGGCGGAAAAATTTGTCAGGCGCCACCATCCACTGCCGGTGAAGATGGTCTACTCCTCGCCACACCGCGCGGTGTTGTCGCCGAGCAATGCTACGCGTCAAGGTGCGCTCGCCGCCTATCCGCGCCGTCGCGGCCGCAGCCAAGGTTTTCGTAATCCCTATGCGTTGAATGGATCGGTCGCCAACATCGCCTCTTACGGTTCGGTGTTCGGCGGCTACATGCAGCCCTACTTTGCCGGTAGATTCGGCACCCCGCGCTTGGTGACATCGGTTCCCGGTGGGTTCTTTACGCCCACTACCTTGCGGGTGAGTGGGCGACCGATCGTCGGTAGCCCGATCGCGCCGGGGTTGGTTTCCTTTTCCCAAGTGCGCGATGCTCGCGCCGCTGCTGTTAGGGCTTCGGTTAGGGCGACGCCGCGGCGGATCGGCGTGCTGCACCGTGGCGGTGGCGGCCATTATCACGGTGGTGGTCACCACGGCGGTGGTCACAAGTAGGGAGACCGATATTTCCTGCGCCGCTTCTCAGGGAGCCGGCGCCGTTCCCGCGAGCGGCGAGGGAGAGGTCGCGGTCGGCGAGGGCAGGTAGGCCAGTGCCGCCCACAGGTCGGAGGCGAAGTAGTCGGCGACATTGCCCAGATCGCCTTCGAGGAAATAAATGCTCTGCCGGTCGAACAGGTAATGCGGGCGGTAGCGGGCGGCGACGGCTTTGGTTTCCGGCGGCGTCGCCGGAGCCTTCGATAGCGTCGTTTCGAGGACATATTGGCGACCGTCGAGTTCGACCACGCACCACGCGTGGCCACCCACATCGACCGCCTCACCGATCGCCACGCGGGCGTTGAAGCCGCGCGAGAGCAGCCAATCGACCAGCAGCAGTGTGGTGTCCTCGCAGTCCCCATTGCGGAAGGACAGCGTCTCGGACGGTCGCTGCCACGAATCCTTTTCCCCGGCCAGGCCGGAGAGATCCTTCGCATAGCGGCAGTGGTTGAGGACTTTCGACCACAGCGCGGTGATCTCGGCGAGGCGGTCGTCCGCGTCGGAGCCGACCTCCGGCGGCGGTCGCGAGCCCTCGAGAAAGGCATTGGCTCGATGGTAGTTGCCCAACATGTCTGCGGCGAGCAGGTCGTAGGTGCGCCTGCAATGCGGGCAGTTCACTGCCAACGCGAGATCGACCTTCGACAGCGTGCCGATATGCGGCTCGTCGCAATGTCGGCAGACGTTGAAAAACTCGGTGACCCCCTCGTTGAGAAGTTTCAGGCTGAACGCCGGGGCGCGATCCGCCGCGATTAAAACACAGCCGACCCTGCCGCCATCCGCCTTGAACAGACGTATCGCGACGATACTCGTATCTGCATCGAAACCCTCGGCCCAGAAATCGATTTGCTTGGTGAGGTCTTCCTTGTTCCGCGCCGCGATGGTTCTCACCGCTGCGCTGCTGAGTGAATTCACCGTATCGGGCAGGTCTTCTAACAGTCGGTCGGGATCGATATCGTCGTCCTCCGCCAGCAGCGCCCCCAGCCTCGTATCCAGCCAC
>QIKC01000245.1 GCA_003232855.1 Verrucomicrobiales bacterium | reverse complement strand
TCCGGGGCAAATCGGCGTTCTACACCTGGATCTATTCGATCTCGGTCAACATGACGCTCAACTTCCTCAAGAAACGCAACCGGCATTGGAAAATCAGTCTCGACGATGTCGATTCCGCGATCGAGTTCGATCAAGAATTCATCGAGCAGACCTCGAAGAGCGACCCGGTGCGCGAGTCGAACATCCACGAGTTACAGCAGCGCCTTAACGAGGCCATGATGGGGCTCTCCGACGATCACCGCGCGGTGGTCACCATGTTCGACATTCAGGGGATGCCGCATAACGAGATTTCCAAGGTGCTCAAGGTTTCGCCGGGGACCGTGCGCTCGCGGTTGTTCTACGCCCATCGCCAACTGCAGAACCACCTCGAAGAATTTCGTAATTAGACCCCAGCCCGACGCATTCCGAATGCCTCCCATTTTCCCTAAAAGCCTTTTAAACCGCCATGAACGAATTTGAAGAGACCCAGAAGCTGATCAAATTAAAGCGTTATGAACAGCCGCCCGCGGGCTATCTCGAAGGCTTCCTCGGGGAGTTCCACCAGCGGCAGCGTGCGGAGCTGATGCGCCGATCCTCGCGGAGCTTGTTCTTCGAGCGCCTGGCGACTTATTTTTCGGGCTTCGGTGAGCGCCGCTGGCTATTGGCTACAGGCGCGGCTTGTGCGGCGATGCTGGTTTTCGTCGGCTTTGGTACAAACGCCACCCACCCGCAGGCGGCGGCTGTGGTGCCACAGGATTTTGATGCACCGCAGGGACAGGTGACCCCGGTTAGCACTAGTTCGTTGCTCGACCCCGAGTTCGATTTGTTGGAGGACTTCGTCGCCCCGATCGAAGTGGAGGCCGGTCGCGTGCCGCGATTTTTCGTCGAGCCTTTTGCTCCTCACCCCGCAGGGGAGGCGCAGATCATTGAGCTTTAAGCGTTGCGAATGGCTTCTGGGAATATCGCCGAATCCGATTCGATGGGCCGTGATCGGATGCGATGGGGCACCCTGACATTGGCGCTCGCCATGATGGTGACTCCGGCATTGCGGGCGGCACCAAGTGCTGATGAACCCGCCCCCCAATACGGCGAAATTAAGGATCGCGTCTACCGGCATGCCTGCCTTTCGGTCGCACGGGTGACTCACAAATCGGATTTAGGGACAGAGGTCGCCACCGGGTTTTTCGTCGGCGCGCCGGGTCAGATGATCACTGTTTTGTCCCCGGTCGGCGAGACTGAATCGATCGAGGTGAGGCACTGTATGGATTCTGAGAAACGCTGGCCGGCTAAGCTATTGGCGGCCGATCCCTATACCGGCCTCACCCTTCTCCAGGTGGAGGGGGCGGCGGAGGTGCGGGCGCTCGAGGTCGTGAGCAGTGCCGGTCTCGCGGTGGGCGATTTTGTCTACAGCGTCGCCGACACCGAGGATATCGCCGAGGCTTGCACCGTCGGTCGGGTCGCCGGTCGGGATAAGGGGATCGATGGCAAACCTTTGGCGACTAGCGTTTTGCGGCTGAATATTACATCTCCCGCCGGGGCGTTTGGTGGGCCGCTGCTGGATGAGAAGGGCGGATTGGTGGGCGTTCTTTTGTTAGGTGGAGGAGGGGACAATGCGGAAGGGATCGGTTACGCGCTGCCCTCGGATTTGGTCGGCAAGCTGCTGCGCGATTTTGAAAAACACGGCAGGGCGGCAGGATCGTGGTTGGGATTCGGCATGGAGATGGGGACGACTACTCCGGAGGTAAGGTCGCTGCGCGAGGGGAGCCCCGCTGCCGCCGCTGGCCTGCGCGCGGGGGATATTATCATTTCGATCGGTGGGCGAAAGATGGGCGATTATCAGGACGTGATCGATGCTTGCTACGCGCTGACGGCGGGGATCGAGGCGACCTTTGTGGTGCTGCGCGGTTTGGACGACTTGAGTATCAAGGTGATGCCGACGCTGCGCGAGAAACCGTAGAGGGGTTTTGTAAGAGCGATGGCGTTTTTTGCATTCTACACCGCACTCTCCGGGGTCACCGCCCCCGGCTACAGCGGCGCTGCGCGCCGGCTGTAGCCGGGGAGCATGGTGTCGAATGCGGTTTCGTTGAGCACGGTGACGCCGAGCGATTCGGCTTTGGCTAGCTTGCTGCCCGCTTTTTCGCCAGCCAGTAGGTATCCGGTGTTTTTGCTAATGGAGCCGACTACCTTGCCGCCGTGTTGTTGGATGAGCGTTTTGAAGTGGTCGCGGGGCTGGGAAAGCGTGCCGGTGATCACCCAGGAGCCGGTCAACGGCGCGGCATCGCCTTCGCCCGATTTTACTGGAGTCGGATCGTAGTTGGTTGAGGCTGGAATTGCTTGCTCAGTGCCTGGCACTGTTACGGAATAAAATAATGATGCGTGCCCCTGGGGCTGCTGCCGCTGGAAGCGTCAGCCACGGGCGCGAATGCGCGCTCGACGCGCGAGCTCCTCCCCATCTCACTCGCCGTCTTCCATCTTCATTCTCTGGAGCAGGATGAGGATGTGGAGGGGGCGGATCTTGGGAGTTCTGAGATGCCGACTAGCGCTTCTGCGCTCGTGAGGCTTGTTCTTTGCGGATGATATTCTGCAGGCGTTCGGGGTAGTCTGGGGGAAAGTACCAGACTTCGGAGTCGTGTTTTTTGAGCAGGCCGCGGCGCGCGGGGTCGTTGTCGAAGAGGAACTGGAGGATGGCGTCGGAGCTGACCCACTCGTTGAGATACCAGTGGCCGTGGGCTTTGAAATCCACCGGGCGTTTGCCGGTGGAGTACTCCATATCGAGCACGTCCAATCGCCCCTCCTTGGCCAGCTTCTCTAGCCAGATGATCTGTTTCTCGTTCAGCGTGCCGCGGGTGGGGCGGCCGAGGCGCGCCTCGTCGTCGTGGGATCCCTGCGCAAACTTGAGCACCCAGTCTGCCTTGTGGAAGGTGAGCGTGACGTTGTCGACGATGTCGGTGAAGGCGGGGAGGTATTCGGTGGCGAACTTGCGCAGGCCGACGTCGGCGGCGGCGAAGTAGATGCCGCCGAGGCGCAGCTTCCGCTTGAGCGCCGCGGCGGAGGTTCCGGGGTGGCGTTCGCGCAGCAGGGCGAGCGCCGGTGCCGCGACCTGGGCGCCGGCGCTGTAGGCGAGGATGTTGATCTTTTTCGCGGAGGTGTTGGCGGCGAGGTATTCGATCAGGTCGGCGAGGTTGGGCGCCGACCCGGCGGCGAACTCGATGTCCTTTTTGTAGGAGATGAACTTGCCGGTTGAGGGCCAGGAGTAGGCGACCAGCACGGTGTCGTGGGTCATGAAGTGGTAGAACTGCGCGCCCTGCACCGTCGAGCGCAGGAAGTTGGATTTGGCGCCGTGAACGTAGAGGGTGATGTCGTCGTGCTCGCAGGCGGCGAGCGCCTTGTTGATCGCGGCGGCGTAGGCGGCGCCGCCGGTGTCGGGCAGGGAGTCTAGCTCGCGGGTTGATGCGAGTGTTAGTGGGACTTTTGTTTTGCGATCGCGCAGGGTCGAGAGGTTCACCAGATCCCGCCAGTTCAGGCCCGGTTCGCCGAGGCGCACGGTGGAGGTGCCGAGGTGCAATTTGTCGACGATGCCGTTGGTGTAGTTGGGGGTTTTGGCGCTGCCTTCCCGCGGGCGGTTGGTGGCGTAGAAGACCTGCATGTCCTGCGATTGCTGGTCGGCGCCGAGGTCGTCGAAAACTTCGGCACCGATGAACTGGTGGACGAGCGGCGTCGGCATGAGTTGCCATTTTTTGCTACAGCTGGTGAGCAGCAGGGCGGCGAGGATGGGGATGGTGAGCCGTGCGCGTGTGGGATTCATCGGTGCGTCACCATGCCGTTGAACGGGGGCGAAAGAAACTCCGGATTTGGGGCTCAGGGGAGAACTTCACGCTGCGTAAAGTGAAATTTACGCTTTCTCTCGGTGACGTTGTCGATTCCATCGAGCTTCTCGAACTCGTCTTCGAGCAACCCTATCAGGTTGTGTTTCCAATGGGGGCGTAGCCGGTGGGTTGGAGCGCGACACTGCGGGTCGGGTTCTGAGCCTATGACGAGAACAGTCTGGACGACTTGAGTATCAAGGTGATGCCGACACTGCGCGAGAA